>NZ_JBEAAM010000023.1:0-64373 GCF_040066175.1 Fontimonas sp. SYSU GA230001 | reverse complement strand
TCATCCTCCGATGATCCCGCCGCCCCGCCGGCCTTTCAGGCTCACTTCACGTTGGAATCACGCACCCCCTTCAGGCTCATGTGTCATTGGAAGAGGCTGCGGGTTGATAATAGTTATGAAAAGGCGCTATTCTCCTGGGCAGCATTGGAGGTCGCGGAAATGATCAGCGCGGACTTGGGTCAACAACTGGAGCGCTTCGTCGCTCGGCTCGTCGAATCGGGACGCTATGGCTCCAAGAGCGAGGTGCTGCGCGAAGGCGTCAGGCTCATCCAGGACCGCGAAGCGCGCCTGGCGGCGCTCGACGCTTCGATTGCGCGCGGACTCGCGGATGCGAAGGCCGGCAGGACCCCGCCGGCCGCGAAGGTGTTTGACCGGCTCGAGGCCAAGTACGCTGCGATGGCGGACAAGAAAGCGTGATCGTTTGCCTCACGGCCGAGGCGGAATCGGATCTCGAAGGGATCGGTGACTACATCGCCCGGGACAATCCGGCGCGTGCGCTGAGCTTCGTCCGCGAACTGCGCGAGAAATGCCTGAACCTGAGCGAGACACCGTTGGCGTTCCCCCTCGTGCCGCGCTACGAAGCGCACGAGGTCAGACGACGCGTGCATGGAAACTACGCGATCTTCTATCGCGTCGAAGCCAAGCGGGTCGTGATTCTGCACATCCTGCACGGCGCGATGGATTACGCCGCCGTCCTGTTTCCTGGCGGCGAGGCTGACCAAGAGTGATCGTGTGCCTGGAGTAGCCCTGCCATGACATCCGTTGACCTGACGCCGGAACGCTTCAAGCACCTGTTCGAGCGCGTGCCTGCGGACACGCCGCTGACGATGCTCAACCTGCTGCGCTTCCGCGAGGTCGCGGCCTATGCGGCGGAGCGCGGATTGCCTGCGTGCACCGGCGCGGCGGCCTATGCCGCGTACTCGCGCGCGGTGCTGCCGCTGCTGCAGCGTGTCGGCGCGCGCGTGGTCTGGAATGGGCGTGCACGGCACACGGTGATCGGCCCCGCCGACGAACAGTGGGACGAGGTGCTGCTGGTCGAGTATCCATCGGTCGCGGCCTTCGCGCAGATGGTGAAGTCGGCGGAGTACCAGGCCATCTACTTTCACCGCGCCGCGGCGCTGCGGGATTCGCGGCTGATCGCGACCGTCGCCGGATCCTGAAACGAAGCGGGGGACCGCGAAGGTCCCCCGTTCTGTTCGCGGGTGAACGCCCGGATCAGCTCTCCCAGATCACCGGCTGGCGCGTCTTGAACCATTGCTCGACCATCGGCTCGTAGCGCTTCTCGATGACGTTGCGCTTGATCTTCATCGTCGGCGTCAGGAAGCCGTTGTCGATGGTCCAGGGTTCCTTGACGACGACGGCGAATTCGAGCTGCTCGTGCGGGTCGAGGCTCTGGTTGACTTCGTCCATCAGCGTCTTGAACTCGGCGTTGATCGCTTCGCGCGCGGCGGCGTCGGCCGCGGCCTTGCGCTGCTCTTCGGACAGCAGGATCAACGCGAAGGTCGCGGGCTGGTTGGCGCCGCCGACGCAGACGACTTCGATCTTGGGGTGCGCGCCGAGCTTGTTCTCGATCGGCACCGGCGCGACGTACTTGCCCTTGCTGGTTTTGAACAGCTCCTTGACGCGGCCGGTGATGCGCAGCCGGCCCTGTTCGTCCACCTCGCCCATGTCGCCGGTCCTGAAGAAGCCGTCCGGCGTGTAGCACTCGGCGGTTTTCTCCGGTTCCTTGTAGTAACCCATCATCTGCGCCGGACTCTTGACCAGCACCTCGCCGGTGTCCGGGTCGATGCGGCACTCGACGCCCGGATTGGGCGGGCCGACGAAGCCGATCTTGGAATCCCCCGGCCGCGTGAAGTGCGAGTAGGCCATGTTCTCGCTCATGCCATAGGCTTCGAGCAGATCGAGGCCCAGCGTGCGGTACCACGCGACGATATTCGGCGGCAGCGGCGCCGCGCCGGTGAAGGCCACGCGCACATGTTCCAGGCCCAGGTTCTCCAGAATCTTGCGCTTGACCTTCTTGCCGAGGAACGGAATGCGGAACAGCTTGTTCTGCTTGTCGAGCGGCATCTTGCCGCAGACGCCCAGATGGAACTTGGTCCACAGGCGCGGTACCGAGAAGAACATCGTCGGTTTGGCGCGGCGCAGGTCGGTGACGAAGGTTTCCAGTGACTCGGCGAAGAACACCTGGAAGCCGTGGTAGGTGGAGTTGTTCTCGACGACCATGCGCTCGGCGACATGCGCCAGCGGCAGGTAGGACAGCATGCGGTCCGCGACCGTCAGCGGGAACAGCGACTGCAGCAGCGTGCCGGCGATGTTGAACGAGCGGAAACTCTGCATCACACCCTTGGGCTGGCCGGTGCTGCCGGAGGTATAGACGATGGTCGCCAGCTCGTCGAAGCCGCGATCCGGGTTCTCCTTCATCGGCTGGGTGCGCGCGACGATCTCGTCCCACTTCTGCCCTTCCGTCTGCGGCGCCAGCGGCAGCGTGATGACGGGCAGCTCCGCGGGCACGCCCGGTTTCATCGACGCCCACTCGTCGAGCTTGCCGACGAACAGCAGCTTCGACTCGCTGTGCTGGAGGATGTAGCGCACGGTCTCGGCATTGAGCGTCGGGTACAGCGGCACGCTGACGTGCCCGGCCATCCAGATCGCCCAGTCGGCCATGATCCAGTGCGCGCTGTTCTTGCCCAGCAGCGCGATCTGGCTGCCGGCCGGGAAGTTCAGGGACTTCAGATGCGCGGCCATGCGCCGCACCTGGTCCATGATCTGCGCCCAGGTGTACTGGACGACCTGGCCGCCGCCGATCGGCTGCGTGAAGTGGATCGCGTCGGGGCGGGTCTTTTCCCAGTGGTACAGGCAAGCCAGCGGCGTGCGCTCCTGCGCTTTGTTCATCGGACTCTCCTCATCGCTTGGGTGAACGCCGGCGCGCGCCTCGGGCCGGCGCGGCGGACTCGACGTAGGGCCTCAGGAAGCCGGTCATCGCGGCGACGGCGGCGTCACGGTAGCCCGGCGTGATCTTGCCATGTTCGAAGAACGACCGGCGGAAGCAGGCGATGCCGATATCGACGACCAGCGTCGTGACGTCGGGCTGCGTCGGCAGCGGGATGTCCGGGCTCCACACCTGCCGACCGAGCTGGCCGAGGCGGCGGTTGGTCTGTTCCTGTGCGCGGAAGCCCTCGTCGGTGACCGCGCCGCCGAGGATCAGCAGGCAGGCAGCGGGATGGCCGTTGTGGAAGCTCACCGCGATATCGACGACCGCTTCGATGCCCTGGCTCCAGCTGAGCGCGCGCAGCTGCTCGGCGCGCGCGAAGAAGCGGTCCTCCAGCTCGGCGAGGTAGCGCAGGACCAGTTCGTTGAGGATCGCGTAGGGCGTCGGGAAGTAGGCATAGACGCTGCCGCGTGTGTAGCCGAGCCGCTCGGCGAGCGACGGGATCGAGAACCCGGCGAGCCCGCGCTCGATCAGCAGCGCTTCGGCTTCGTGCAGGATGCGGTCGAAGCGTTCGCGGGCGCGCTGCTGCGTCGGGTGCCGGGCGATCGCGAGTGGGTCGAGGGCGTCGTTCATGTGTGGCGAGCATAGCGACCGCACCAAAAGTTGACAAATGTCAATTCATCCTTATAGTGACAAATGTCAAATAAATCGGCCTGGTGCGTGGAGCGTAGCGACGCGAACCGGCGCAAGGCGACCGCGTGGGCGCTGTGCGCGTCGCTGCCGCTCAGCGTGTGCGCACACACCTTCACCGCGGTGCTGACCGACGCCGAGTGGCATGCGCTCGTCGAATACCGCAAGACGCTGTGAGGAGATACGGATGATCCGGACACCGAACGTGCTCGTCGTCGCACCCGTCGCACTCGCGCTCTCCGCCTGTGCCGGCGAAGTCACGGAGCGTGCATCGGCTGGCGGCACGACGCCGACGCCCGCTCCGGCGGCGACCGAGTATCCGCTGCTCGGCGGCCCGCGCGGCGGTAATGTCTGGGTGAAGTTCTGCGAGGGCCGCGGCGACGACGCGGCGCTGCCACGCGATCCGCGCGAGCTGCTCGTGCCCGGCGTCAATCAAGGTCGCGCCGTCGCGTTCAACGCGCACTGGCGCAGCTGCGACAATGCCGTGCCACGCCCGACGACCTGCGGCGAGCTGCGCGCACAGGCTGCGCTCGGCGGCCTCGTGGCACATGGCAACGGCGCGGTCGGTTCGCCGGTCAGCTTCGCCGGCGGCCAGGACGTTCCGGGCGGACTGCCGGCCGCGGACTACAACGATCTGTGGCGGGTCTGGGGCCTGCCGGGTCGGCCGGACAATTTCGATGAACTGGTCGCGCAGCGGCACGGCTCGCCGCTGAGCCGCGCGCGCAATCCCTATCCGCTGCCGGGCGAGGATCCCAATGCCACGGACGGCGGCTCCGGCCAGCTGCCGCTGGCCTATACGCAGATCCGCCGACCCGACGGCCGCTGGACCGGTGAGATCGGCACCAAGGTCTGCGTGTTCTGCCACAACGGCCAGATCGACACCGCCGACGGCCGTCTCGGTCCGCTGCTCGGCGGTGCCGGCAGCATCGGCGATTTCGCCGTCGCCGGCAGCGATTTCGCCAAGGCCAACAGCAGCGGCGGCACGCCGGCCGACGCCACGCAGCTGATCACGATCTCGACCAATCGCGGCACCGGCGCAATCGACTTCTTCCAGCTCGCTTTCGTGCTGTTCAGCGGCGGCAACCCGCAACTGCTGCTCAACGACAAGATCGTGGCGAGTCAGGCGATCGGCAACATCAAGAGCCCGCCGTGGTGGAACCTCGCCTACCGCGCGCAGAAATTCCACGGCGCGGTGCTGCCGACGGATTCGTCGCGCATCGACCTCGCCGCCTACTACGATCTCGCGCGCAGCCTGTCGGGTGACGATGCCGGCGCGCTGGCCTGGATGGACGCGCATGCCGGCCCTTTCCAGACCTGGGCGGAGACGCTCGCGCCGCCGCCGTATCCCGGCCCGATCGACACGCAGCTGGCCGAGGCGGGCGCGATCCTGTTCCACGCCAAAGACCTGTGGGCGCCGGGTCTGGACAATCCGGCGCCGCGCCCGGACGCCGGCAACGGTTCCTGCGCGTCCTGTCACGGCGCCTACTCGCCGCGCTACATCCACGATCCGGCCTTCCTCGAAACGCCGGAACTCGGCGGACTGGCCGCGTACACGGTGCCGATGTCGGTGATCCGCACCGATCCGGTCTATGCCGAAGCGATGCAGAGCATGCGCAACCGCGACGGCAGCATGCCGGCGGCGACGATGGGCCAGAACGTCCTCTACTGCGGCATCGGCCGGGCCGGCGAAACGGAGAATCTGACGCCGATCCTGCTGGCGCCGCCGCTGTGGGGCATCTGGGCTGCCGCGCCGTATCTGCACAACGGCGCTCTGCCGAACATCTGGGGCGTGCTCGATCCGGCGCGCGAGCGGCCGAAGATCTGGCGGCGCGTGTCCACACCGGCGCGGCCGGACCAGCAGGGTCTGGTGGTGATGGGCTACGACACGAGCTTCGAGCGTGCCTACGACACCGCGAAACTCGGCTGGAAATACGAGGAACTGGCCTGCGGCGATCCCGGCACGGGCGCGTACACCGCCTGCGATCCGATGGACCAGAGCCGGCCCTCGACCGCGCAGTACGCGCTGGGTCTGCTGTACGAGAACATCGGCCTGCTGTGGAACCTGCCGCGGCTCGAAGGTCTGCGGATGAACCAGCAGGACATCGAGAACCGCAAGGTGTTCAACACCTATCTCTACAGCCAGGGCAATCAGGGCCACGACTTCACCGCCGTGCTGACCGACGCGGAGCGGCGTGCGCTGATCGAATACCTGAAGACGCTGTGAGGGCTTGATCGCGCGACGTCGGGGGAGACGACGATGAACCGCAGGACATGGGCGGTGTGGTTCGCCGCTGGATGGGCATCGCTGTGCGCTCAGCCTGTGCAGGCTTTGACCTTCGAGCTGCCGGCCTGGAGCGGGCAGCCGTTCGAGGGCGTGCTCAACACGACGCTGACCGCCGGCGCCGCGTGGCGCATGGAGTCGCGCGCCGACGATCTGGTCGGCAAATCCAACCTGGACCCCGACCTGTGCGGGCGCGAGAACGGTCGCCTGCGCTGGCAGGGCTGCCAGGGCCTGTTCCGCGACCAGGTGTTCACGGCCGAGCGGCTGGTCAGTGCGCCGGGCCAGTTCTCGATGAACGGCGACGACGGCAATCTCAATTACGACCGCCACGACCTCACGCAGGCACCGTTGAAGCTCACCTCGGACCTCACGCTCGGCCTGGGCAACTTTGGCCTGTTCGTGCGCGGGCTGTATTTCCACGACTTCGTCAACCGCCGCTTCACCGAATTCCATCCGAACGAGATCAACTCGGCGAACGCGCTCGATGTCGCCAACGTCTCGCTGCCGGGCACCGAGGTGATCAGCGACCCGGCCGACCTGCTGGGCCTGCCGATCGATGTCCTGGCGCTGATCCCGGGCGCAGCGCTGCCGGTCGGCACGGTGCCGGTCGGTCTGGTGCGCGTCGATTCCAAGCCCTGTCCGCCGCAGCGCAATCCGGACGACCAGCCATGCGGCCTGGTCTACAGCCGCGGCGGGCCGGTGCAGGCCAAGCGCCGTGATCGCGAGACGCTGCGCCAGATCGGCGCTGATTTTCAGCTGCTGGATGCGCTGTTCTATGGGTCGTTCCAGCTGCCGGGCGAGCGCGAGCTCACCGTCAAGCTCGGCCGCCAGCTGGTCAGCTGGGGAGAATCGACCGTGCTGGTCTTCGATTCGATCAACCAGGCCAACCCCGCCGACGCCAACAACCTGCTGCGGGTCGGTGCACAGATCGAGGAAGTGTTCACGCCGGTGGCGATGGCCTTCGCGTCGGCGACGGTGCTCGACTCGACGACGCTGGAGGGCTTCTACCAGCTCGAATGGCAGCCATCGGTGGCGCCGGCGCCCGGCTCTTTCTACTCCTTCGCCGACATCGGCACGAACGACGCGGGGCGCGACGTGCTGACCCTGGGCTTCGGCAGCCTGCCCGACGACCCCGAGCGGCTCGGCTACCTGATCGACAACCCGCTGTCGGGGACGACCAACACCTCGATCGGTTTCGTGCGCGAACGCGACCGCGAACCCGGCTGGAAAGGCCAGTACGGCATCGGCCTGAAGTACTACGCCGAGTGGCTCAATTCCGGCACCGAGTTCGGCCTGTTCTTCATGCACTACCACTCGCGGCTGCCGTTCGTCAGCGTGTTCTCGGTGCCCGAAGCCTGCGGCAAGCACGCGACCGACACCGTGAGCTTCACGCAGGCCTGCATCGACGTGCCGCTGTACCACGCGCTGACGGCGCCCAATGATCCCGAGGGCGCGACCGACGCGGCGATTGACTTCGACGCGATCCGAGTGCAGCTCGAATACCCGCGCAACATCCGCATGTTCGGGCTGTCGTTCAACACCACCTTCGGCGATTTCGCGCTGCAGGGTGAGGTGGCCTACCGGCCGGACGCGCCGATGCAGGTCGATCTGGAGGATCTGGCCTTCGCCGCCTACGGGCCGTCGGCGACCAACTGTCACCTGCCGCAGACCGGCTGCTCCGGCTCGGGAATCATTCCCAACGCCGCGAAGCTGCCGGACGGATCGAACACGCTCGACAGCGGGCAGTTCTACGCGGCCAGCGATTTCGTCGTCGATGCCAGCGGCACGCCCGGTGCGTTCAACGACACCTTCGATCTGTTCTATGGCCACGCCGCCGGTGCCGGCCGCTATTTTCCGTCGTTCATCGTGCCGTATCGCGGCGGGACGCTCGGCCTGAACCCGCCCAATGCCTACATCCGCGGCTGGGAGACCTTCGACAGCTACCAGTTCAACCTCGGCGGCACCTATCTGATGGGCGCGACCGAATGGGTGTCGCGGCTGCTGTTCGCCGACCAGGTGATCTGGCTGTTCGAGAGCGGCGCGACCTGGGTACCCGGCCTGCCGGCGCTCGACGAGCTGCAGCTCGAAGCGCCGGGTACCTACCTGCACGCCAGCGCCGGCGCCGACGGCAGCGGCGCGTACTGGACCGATGCGGCCGCGCAGCGCCAGGCCTGCTCGACCAACATCGCCTGCTCCTACGGTCCCGACGGCATCCGCTTCAATCCGCACCAGGAAGATCTCGACCTGTATCCGGACCGGCTGTCCTGGGGCTACGACATGATCGCGATCATCAGCTACGAGTCGGTGCTGCCCGGCATCAGCCTGCGCCCGACGATCCTGTGGAAGCACGACGTGAAAGGCACCGCGCCGGGACTGGCCAGCAACTTCGTGCAGGGGCGCATGCTCGCCGACGTGAACCTGGAGATCCGCTACAAGGCCAGCCTGTCGCTGAACCTCGGCTACAACCTGCAGGCCGGTGGCGGCAGGGCCAACCTGTGGCGCGACCGCGACACCGCGCGCGCCTTCATCAAGTATCAGTTTTGACCGGGAGAATCACCGTGCGCTTCAAGCCGCAGTCGTGTTTGCTGTTCGCCGCTCTGCTCGGGCTGGCGTGCCCCGTGCACGCGAAAGTGTCGGCCGACGAAGCGGCGCGCCTGGGCAAGGACCTTACGCCGGTCGGCGCCGAGCGGGCCGGCAATGCCAGCGGCTCGGTGCCGCCGTGGACGCCGGCGCCGCGGCGCGGCGCACTGACCGGCGAGTATCCGGCGGACCCGATGATCGATGCGGAACAGCCGCTGTTCACGATCACCCGGGCGAACATGGCGCAGTACGCCGACCAGCTGACCGAGGGCCACAAGCAGCTGCTGTCGTCGTACGACAGCTATCGGATGAACGTCTATCCGAGCCATCGCGTGGTCTCGTTTCCGCAGTTCATCTATGACGCGACGATCGCCAACGCGACCCGCTGCGAACTGATCGGCACCGACAGCCCGGACAATTGCAGGCAGGGCTTCACCTTCCCGATCCCGAAGAGCGGCGCCGAAGTGATCTGGAATCACCGCGTGCGCTATCGCGGCGACGGCGCGCGCCGCTACAACAACCAGATGATCGTGCAGGCCAATGGCGACTTCCAGCTGACCAAGATCGTCGAGGAGGTGAACTTCTACTACGCGACCGACAAGGACCCGGTGCCTTTGACCCGGGACAGCGGTCTGTTCCTCAAGTACTTCTCCAAGACCATCGCGCCGCCGCGCCTGGCCGGCACGATGATCCTCGTGCACGAGAAGGCCGGCACCGGCGGCGAGGGCCGCGCGGCGTGGCTGTACTCGCCGGCGCTCAAGCGCATCCGCCGCGCACCGACGGTGTGCTGTGACAACCCCTATGAGGGCACCGACGGTCACCAGTTCTACGACCAGGTGGACATGTTCAACGGCGTGATGGACCGCTTCGACTGGAAGCTGCTCGGCAAGAAGGAGATGATCGTTCCGTACAACGCCCACCTGATCGGCGGCCCGAAGGTGAAGTTCAGAGACCTCGCGCGGCCCAAGCATCTCAACCAGGACCTGCCGCGCTACGAGCTGCACCGCGTCTGGATCGTCGAGGCCGGCATCCGCCCGGGCACCAACCACACCTTCCACAAGCGCCGCTTCTACATCGACGAGGACAGCTGGTATCCGGCGGCGATCGACAACTACGACAGCCGCGGTGGTCTCTACCAGTTCCAGGAAGGGCATACGGTGTTCGTGCCCAACGTGCAGTCGGTCGGCGGCGTGCCCGAGGTGATCTACCACTTCAACTCCGGCCGCTACTTCGTCACGGCGATGGCCAACGAGGACAAGCCCAACGACTTTTCCGTGCGCTTCCCCGACGAGTACTTCGAGGCGGCGTCGGTGCAAAAGAAATCGCTCAAGTAGCGCCACCCGACACGACCACCGGCACCCGACCGTCATGCAAAGAAAGCCCCTGTCTGCCGAGATGGAACTGTTCCGTGATTCGGCGCGCAAGTTCTTCCGGACCGAGATCCGTCCGCATTCCGAACGCTGGCGCGAGGCGGGCATCGTCGATCGCGAGGCCTTCCTCAAGGCCGGTGCCGCCGGCTTCCTGTGCATGTGGGCCGACGAGCGCTACGGCGGCCTGGGGATCAAGGACTTCCGCTACGAGCAGATCCTGATCGAGGAGAACGTCCATCACGGCGATCCCGGCTTCTTCATGTCGGTGCACAGCCGCCTGATCGCGCCGTATCTCGGCACCTTCGGTACGGACGAGCAGAAGCGGCGCTATTTCCCGGACATCATCAGTGGCCGCAAGATTCTCGCGGTGGCGATGACCGAGCCGGATGCCGGGTCCGATCTCGCGGGGATGCGGACGCACGCGGTCGATCGCGGCGACCACTGGCTGCTCAACGGCGCCAAGACCTACATCTCCAATGGCATCCTCAGCGACCTGGTGTTCGTCGCGGCGCGCACCGACGCCAGCAATCCGCATGGCATCACGCTGTTCATCGTCGAGCGTGGCATGGAGGGCTTCGAGCGCGGCCGCAACCTGAAGAAGATGGGCCTGAAGTCGCAGGATACCGCCGAGCTGTTCTTCCGCGATGTGCGCGTGCCCAAGGAGAACGTGCTCGGCCAGGTGAACAAGGGCTTCTATCACCTGATGCATGCGCTGGCCGAGGAGCGCCTGATGTCCGCGGCCGGCAACGTCGCGGCGGCCCGCGCGGCCGTGGACGTCACCGCGGAGTTCGTGCGCAACCGCAAGGTGTTCGGCAAGCCGCTGAGCAAGATGCAGAACACGCGCTTCAAGCTGGCTGCGCTGGACGCCGAGATCGAGATCGCGCAGACCTTCGTCGATCGCTGCGTCGAGGTGCACAACGAGGGCAGGCTGTCCGCCGAGGACGCGGCGCGCGCCAAGCTGTTCGCCAGCGAAGTCTATGGACGTGCCGTGGACGAGGGCGTGCAGCTGCATGGCGGCGCCGGCTACATGGACGAGTATCCGATCTGCCGCATGTACCAGGACGAGCGCATCAACCGCATCTTCGCCGGCACCTCGGAGATCATGAAGGAGATCATCGCGCGCTCGATTCTGGATTAGCATGCGGGCGCGGTGCGGAAGTTCGACTGCAGACGGGGAGAGTCGATGAACAAGGTGGTCCGGTGCGCGAGCCTCGTGCTGCTCGCGGCGATGTGCACGGCCTGTGCGACGGTGCAGCCCTGGCAGCGCGGCGATCTGGCGCGCGCGGAAATGGCCTTCGAGCCCGATCCGGTGCTGTCGTCCTATCGCCGGCACGTCGAGTTCAGCAAGGAAGCGGCCAGCGGCGGCGCCTCGCTGGGCGGCGGCGGCTGCGGGTGCAACTGACATGACCACACCGACCAGACCTTCGCTGTCCGCACTCACCGCCGCGGCCCTGGCGCTGCCGGGCCTCGCGCAGGCCGACGTGCAGACCGATTACCTGTATTCGCACTACCAGGAAGCCGATCTGCCATCCGGCCGCGCCGCCAGCGGGCGGAGTTCGGAGCGCTACACGATCGACTCGCACCTGTTCCGCGTCGTCGCGCCCTTCGGCGAGCAGACGCTCAGCGTCAATGCGACCTACGAAACCATGAGCGGCGCCTCGCCCTGGTGGGTGCAGCCGGATGCGGACGGACGACCCGTGCAGGTGATGAGCGGCGCGAGCATCGAGGAGGAACGCGCCGACGTGCAGGCGTCCTGGAGCCTGCCGTTCGCGGATCTCGACTGGAGCGCCTCGCTCGGCTACTCGACCGAGGACGACTACGAGGCCATCAACGGCGGCATCGAGTCCGCGTACACGCCGCCGCACGGCCAGTACACGGTCAGCGGCGGTCTGGGCTACTCCTACGACCGGCTCGATCCGGTGGTCGGTGCCAGCAGCACCGACGTGATCGACACGGCGGACAAGGACAGTGTCAGCGCCTACGGCGGCGTGTCGTGGATCGTCGATGCGCAGACCGTGCTGCAGACGGCGCTGAGCTACACGCTGCACGACGGCTACCTGAGCGATCCGTACAAGCGCGCGTTCATCGTCGAAGACGCCGGCACGGTGCGCGACGCGCGGCCCGACCGCCGCGCACTGTGGGCGCTGAGTGCGCGGCTGCGTCACTACGTCGGCGCACTGGGTGGCGCACTGCACGTCGATTACCGCTATTTCCACGACGACTGGAAGATCGAGGCGCACACGCTGGAAGTCGCCTGGAACCAGGTCATCGCCGACAGCTGGCGCCTCACGCCGGCGCTGCGCTGGTACAGCCAGTCGCAGGCCTACTTCTACGCGCCGTATTACGCCAGTGCGCGCGGCGACGGGCTCGCGTCCAGCGATTACCGGCTGTCGCCCTACGGCGCGCTGTCGCTGCGCGTCGATCTGCGCAAGGCGCTCGGCGACTGGGAACTGGGCGCCGGTGCCGAGTGGTACGACGCCAGCGCCGGCTACGCGATCGGCTCGGTGGATGTCGCCAACCCCGGCCTGGTCGATTACCTCGTGCTGAATCTGCGGCTGGCGCGCCGCTTCTGAGCGGGCCTCAGTCGCGTGGCAGGCGCAGGCCGAGATCGACCGGGCGATCGCCCTCGACCTTGCGTACGACCAGTTCCAGCTCGCCCAGGCGCAGGCGGTCGCCGACCACCGGGTGCGGCAGATGGCGCTGCACGACGTCGCCCAGCGTCCGGCCGCTGCTGTCGGGCGGCGGCGCGAGTCCGTAAGCCGCACACAGCTCCTCGATCGACGCGCTGCCGCTGACGATGAACTCGCCGAAGTAGCGTCGCGCGCTGGCGCTGTCCGGCTGCTGTGCCGATTCGAACAGGCGGTCCAGCGCCGGCAGCTGGGACTGCGCGGTCAGCAGCGAGACATAGTCGCCGGCGCGCAGCGCGCCCCATTCGCGGTAGCCGAGCATGCGGCCGCCACGCGAAATGCAGATCACGCGCGCGAGTTCGGGCAGGTTCAGATCCTTGGCGCGCAGGCCGACGAGGCCGCTGTTATGCGCGAGCCGGTAGCTGACGACCTCGAAGCCGCTCTGGCCCGGCAGGTCGATATCGACGCGATGCACGCGCGCCGAGGTCGCCGGCACCTGCAGGCCGAGCAGGCTCGCCATCGGCGCGACCGTCGTGCCCTGTACCAGCAGCGACACCAGCACGATGAAGAAGGCGATATCGAAGAACAACTCGGCCTGGTCCAGTCCCGCCAGCCACGGGTAGGTGGCGAGCACGATCGGCACCGAGCCGCGCAGCCCGACCCAGGCGATGTAGAGCTTCTCGCGCCACGGGAAGCGGAACGGCAGCAGGCTGATCCACACCGCCAGCGGCCGTGCGCCGACGATCAGCGCGGCGGAGATCAGCAGCCCCGGTTCGACCAGCGGCAGCAGCTTGCTGGGCGCCACCAGCAGGCCGAGGATCACGAACATGCCGATCTGGCTCATCCAGGCGATGCCGTCGTGGAAACGGCGGATCGCCGCCGCGGCGCGCACCGGGCGGTTGCCGAGGATCAGCCCGGCCAGATAGACGGCGAGAAAGCCGCTGCCGCCGGCCAGGGCGGTCAGGCCGAAGACCAGCAGGCCGCCGAACAGGGCCAGCAGCGGATACAGCGAGTCGGCCAGCGGCAGGCGGTCGAGCGCGCGCACCAGCAGCAGCCCGCCGGAGAGCCCGGTCGCCGCGCCGATGGCGAACTGCTGCACGAACATCCAGACCGCGGCGCCGGCGCCGAAGTCCGCGGGCGTCTGCAGGTAGAGGATCAGTGCCAGCGTCAGGAATACCGCCATCGGGTCGTTGGTGCCGGACTCGATCTCCAGTGCAGCGCTGACGCGCTGGTTGAGCGACACCGCGCGCGTGTGCAGCAGCGAAAACACCGCGGCGGCGTCGGTCGATCCGACGATCGCGCCGATCAGCAGACCCTCGGCCAGACTCAGGTCCAGCAGCCAGGCGCTGAAGGCGCCGGTGATGCCGGCGGTGACGAGCACGCCGACCGTCGCCAGGCTCAGCGCCGGCTTGAGGCCGACGCGGAAACTATCGAAGCGTGTGCGCATGCCGCCGTCGAACAGCACGACGGCCAGTGCGGCCGTTGCCGCCAGATTGGCGAGCGGATAGTTGTCGAACGCGATGCCGCCGGGGCCGTCCTGGCCGGCCAGCATGCCGATCAGCAGGAACACCAGCAGCAGGGGGATGCCCAGGCGCGGCGTGATGACCGTCGCCAGGATGCTGACCAGGAACAGCAGGCCGGCGAGCGCGATCAGCTGGTTGGTGAAGTCCATTGCCGAGAGTGTAGCGGGCGCCTATGCGCTGGCAGGTGCCGCGGCTATACTTTGCCGCCGCTCACGGCGGGCGTCCCAAGGAGTTTTCGGTGGAACACAAGGACCACGACAAGGTCTTCTTCGCCAATTTCGGCAAGGTCATGGCCGGGCTGTTCGGCATCTTCTTCGTCTGCATCGTCGCCGCGGCGATCGTCAGCGGCCACGACAAGAAGGCCGATCCCGATGCGCTGGCGCGCATCGACGAGCGCACCCGGCCGGTGGGGCAGGTGGTCACCGACCCGGCGGCGCTGATCAAGGTCGCGGCCGCGGCGCCGGCGCGCGAGCCGATGAGCGGCGAACAGGTCAACGGCAAGCTCTGCGCCGGCTGCCACGGCGCCGGCGTGCTCGGCGCGCCCAAGGCCGGCGACAAGGCGGCCTGGTCGGCCCGCCTGAGCGCCGCCGGTGGCGTCAACGGCCTGGTCACGCATGCGATCCAGGGCAAGAACGCGATGCCGCCCAAGGGCGGCGATCCGAGCCTCAGCGACGACGAGATCCGCGCCGCGGTGGAGTTCCTGCTCAAGCAGGCGGGCGTCTGATCGCTCGGGATTCCCGTCGTTCGAGAGAAAAGGCCGGCTCTGCCGGCCTTTTTCGTTGGTGTGGGTGTTCGCCGCACGCGCTGCATTGGGGCGCGCCGCGCAGTGGCGGGCACCCGCGGTGCGTGTCTGCACCGATGTGGGGCATCGCGTGCGAGGGTGTGACCGCCGCCGGTGGCATGGGGCTTGCGTTCAAGGCTCCGGGCCGCGGCAGTCCGTGAGTGCCGACCGCGGATTCATCCAGAACTTTGAGAGAGGCAATCCGATGACATTCAAGCGTTCGGTGTGGGGCACGGCGGTGTTGGGTGCGGCCCTGTTTTCGGGCAGCGCGGCGGCCGGCGTCAGCGTCAATGTGGGGGCGGTCAGTGAGTACATGTTCCGCGGCATCGCGCAGACCGGCGGCGCGGCCGTGCAGGGCGGCATCGACTACGCGCACGACTCGGGCGTGTATTTCGGCACCTGGGCGTCGAACATCGGCTTCGGCGGTGGCACCGAACAGGATCTGTATGTCGGCTTCTCCAAGGCGTTCGGCGACGTCTCCTTCGACGTGCACAGCACCTACTACTGGTATCCCGAGGAAGACGAGGACGGCTCCGATCTGAGCACGCTCGAGTTCGCCGTCGGCGTCGGCTATGGCCCGGTGAGCCTGAGCTATGCGTATGCGCCGGAGAACAATTTCTTCATCGGCGACGGTGACGGCAAGGAGGCCGGCTATCTGTCCCTGTCCGGTTCGTTCCCGATCACCGACAAGCTGTCGTTCGACGCTTCGGTGGGCTATTACCACGGCAAGGAGATCGAGCGCTTCCTCGCCGGCATCGGCAGTTCCGACGACACCTACATGGATTACATGCTCGGCCTGTCGGCGACGCTCGACGGCGGCTTCACGATGAGCCTGCAGTACATCGCCACCGACATCGATGCCGGGACCAACGACGATCCGAAGTTCGTCGTCGGTCTGAAGAAGTCCTTCGATCTGTAAGCGGTATCGCAGCCGTTCCACGGGGCCGCGCGAGCGGCCCTTTCTTATTGCGGACTGCGGTCCAGTTCGCGATAGCGCAGCGCCTCGGCGGCGTGGGCGGCGCCGATGTCCTGCGCCCCTTCGAGATCGGCCAGCGTGCGCGCGACGCGCAGGCAGCGATGGTACGAACGCGCGGTCAGCAGGTGGCGCGCCAGCGCCGACTGCAGCAGATTCTCGGCCTCGGCGGCCGGGCGCGCATGGGTTTCGAGCGCGCGCCCGTGCAGTGCGGCATTGGTCGTGTGCTGGCGCTGGTGCTGGAGCGCGCGGGCCTGCACGACGCGCGCCCGGACGGCGGCGCTCGATTCGGCCGGCGCGGCATCGCCACGCAGGGTTTCCGCGGCGACGCGCGGCACGAAGATCTGCAGGTCGATGCGGTCGAGCAGCGGCCCCGACACCTTGGCGCGATAGCGCAGCACCTGGTCGGGCGTGCAGCGGCACTTGCCGGAGACGTCGCCGAGCCAGCCGCAGGGGCAGGGATTCATCGCCGCGACGAGCTGGAAGCGCGCGGGGAAATCGACCTGGCGTGCCGCGCGCGACACCGTGATCTGGCCGCTCTCCAGCGGTTCGCGCAGCACCTCCAGCGAGCGGCGCTCGAACTCGGTGAGTTCGTCGAGGAACAGCACGCCGTGATGGGCCAACGTGATCTCGCCGGGACGCGGGCTGCTGCCGCCACCGACGAGCGCGACGCCGGAACAGGAATGATGCGGTGCGCGGAACGGGCGCCGCCCCCAGTCGCGCGCGTCGAAGCCGCCGCGGCCGATCGACGCGACGGCCGCGACTTCGAGCGCCTCGTCGCCGGTCAGCGGCGGCAGGATGCCGGGCAGGCGCCTGGCGAGCATCGACTTGCCCGCGCCGGGCGGGCCGACCAGCAGCAGCGAATGGCCGCCGGCGGCGGCGATTTCCAGCGCGCGCCGTGCCTGCGCCTGGCCGCGCACGTCGGCGAGATCCAGTTCCGGTTCAGCGGTCTGCGGCTGCGGCGCGGACCTCACGGGGGTGAGCGCGCCGGCGTGCAGGTCCGCACACAGCGCGCCCAGATGGCGGGCGGCGAGGATGCGCGCGCCGGGTGCGAGGCAGGCTTCGCCGGTGTTCGCCGCCGGCACCAGCAGCGCGCGACCGGCCTGCGCGGACTTGAGCGCGGCCGGCAGCGTGCCGGGCACGGTGCGCACGTCGCCGGACAGCGACAGTTCGCCGAGCACCTCGACGCCGTCGAGCCGCTGCAGCGGAATCTGCTCCGATGCGGCGAGGATGCCCAGCGCGATGGCGAGGTCGAAGCGCGTGCCGTCCTTGGGCAGATCGGCCGGGGCGAGATTGCAGGTGATGCGCTGGACCGGGAAGCGGTAGCCGCAGGTGGCGATCGCCGCCTTGACCCGATCCTTGGCTTCGCGCACCGCGGCCTCGGGCAGTCCGACGATGTTCAGGCCCGGCAGGCCCGGCGCGAGGTGCACCTCGACGGTGACCAGGTCCGCGTCGAGTCCGTTCTGCGCACGCGACAGCAGGGTCGCGAGCTGGGCCATGCCGTTCTCCCGCCGCCGTTTCTCGTGTACGAGCCGCAGCTTCGGCAAACGGCGCAGGCGCCGTCAACCGGACGTGCCGGCGAATCGAGACGGGTGTCTCAGCGGATGCCCAGCTTCTGTTCCAGCTCGGCCAGCCGTCGTTCCATCGCGGCGAGCCTGGCCTGGGTGCGTGCCAGCAGCTCCGCCTGGGTGTCGAAGCGCTCGCGTGACACCAGGTCCCATTTTTCCAGGTTGGCGCGCAACACCGCGCGGAAGTTGTCCTCCAGCTCGCGGCGCAGGCCGTTCAGGCCCGGGGGCAGCAGCCGGGACAGCTTGGCGGCGAGATCTTCGAGCTGGCGGGTGTCCATGACGTGCAGTGTCGAGGCTGGAGCCGTGCCGAATCAAGCGCGTGCCGGCCTTCAGTCCTGCCAGTCCTCGACCAGCACGCCGAGCTTGCCGGCCAGCCACGGCGTCGTCGTCGCCTGGATCAGGATGGTCATCAGGATGGCGATGAAGGTGACGGAGGCGACGATCTCGGCGCCCGGTGCCTTCATGCCGACCAGCAGGCCGGCGAGAGCCGCGGGGATCACGCCGGTCTCGCGCGTCCAGCACATGAACAGGCGCTCCTTGAGGCTCCAGCGCGCGCGCCGGTCGGGCAGCGTGCAGACGAACACCGTCAGCGGGCGGGCCACGAACATGAAGACCAGCACCAGCAGCATGCCCTGCAGCCAGTACTTCTGCATCAGCCCGAAATCGACCTGCGAGCCGAGCAGCACGAAGATCATCAGGCGCATGATCAGCGCCATCTCGGCGACGAAGTGCTCCATCTTCTCCGACTCCGCCGGCGCCATGCGGAAGCCGAAGCTCTCCTTGTTGCCGACCAGCATGCCGAACACGAACACCGCCATGAAGCCGGAGGCATGGTAGTTGTCGGCGGCCAGGTAGGCGCCGGCGACTGCCATCAGCGTGACGACCGGGCCGAACTCGCCGAGGAAGGCGTAGCGTTCGTGGCCGATCAGCAGCGCGGCGCCGTAGCCGACCACGCCGCCGATGAGGATGCCCAGGCTGGCCTGCTTGAGCAGTTCGAGCAGCGAGCCGGACAGCGAGAACTCGCCCTGGCCGAGCGCGATCGCGAGCACGGTGAAGGTGACGATCGCGCCGGTGGCGTCGTTGAACGCGCTCTCCGACATGATCGTCTGCGAGATGCGTTCCTTGATCGGGATCTGCTTGAAGATCGGCACCAGCGTCGCCGGGTCGGTCGAGGCGGTGGCGGCGCCGACCAGTGCGGCGACGATCAGCGGCAGGCCCATGATCAGGTGCGCGGCCGTGGCGGTGATCGCCGCGGTGATCAGCACGCCGAGCGTGGCGATCACCGCGATCGTCACCCAGACCTCCTTGAGCACGCGGAAGCGCAGCGAGGCGCCGCCGTCGAACAGGATGTAGCAGGAACCGAAGATCAGGATGATCTGGTTGAGGCCGCTGTCGGCGCGGATGTCGATCAGGCCCAGGACCTCCGGTCCGAGGGCGATGCCCACCAGCAGGAAGATCGCCACGTCGGGCACGCGCAGGCGCTTGGCGAGCACGCCGCCGAGGGTGCCGGCGGCCAGGATGATGCCAAAGGCGTGCAGCAGCTCCTTGGCCGCCAGCAGGGAGGGCGAGGATTCCATCTTCGGGACGCCTGGCGCGCGAGGCGCCTGTCGGGGGGTGCGATTGGGCGCGCATTGTACGGTGCGCGCTCCCCTTTTCAACGGCGCACCATCGTGGTGCGCCAGCGCGCGCAAAATGCGCTGATTCGGGTCAATCCGGCCCGAATGGCGCTGGCATGTTCCGTGCTTTTCCCCAGTCCGGCCGCCGGAGTCAAAGGCTCCTCTGGCGGAAGACTGCTTTCCGACTCAGGAGTGATGTCATGAAACTAATCGCAGCCATCATCAAGCCGTTCAAGCTGGACGAGGTGCGCGAAGCGCTCTCGGATATCGGCGTGGCCGGCATCACGGTGACGGAAGTGAAGGGATTCGGCCGCCAGAAAGGGCACACCGAGCTGTATCGCGGTGCCGAATACGTCGTGGATTTTCTGCCCAAGGTGAAGATCGAAGTCGCCGTCACCGACGACAAGGTCGATCCCGCGATCGAGGCGATCACCAAGGCGGCCCATACCGGCAAGATCGGCGACGGCAAGATTTTCGTCTTCAGCCTCGACCAGGCCATCCGTATCCGCACGGGTGAGACCGGTCAGGACGCACTGTAACGGGGAGCAAACGAAATGATGCGCAAATTGTTGGGTGCACTGACCCTGGCTGCGGTGTGCGGCCTCGCACCGGCCTGGGGCCAGGACGACGCGGCAACGGCCGAACCGGCTGCGGTCGAAGCGATCGTGGTGGAAGCCGCGCCCGCCGAGGCCGCTGCGTCCGCCGCGGAGGAGGCGCCGGCCGCCGAGCCGACGCCGACGCTGAGTGCCGGCGACACCGCGTGGATGCTCACCGCCACCGCGCTGGTGCTGCTGATGACGATCCCCGGACTGGCGCTGTTCTACGCCGGCATGGTGCGGGCGAAGAACGTGCTGTCGGTGATGATGCAGTGTTTCGCGATCACCGGCCTGGTGTCGGTGCTGTGGACGATCTACGGCTACAGCCTGGCGTTCGACACGACCGGCATGGAGGCGGGCGTCGTCAACCTCAACAGCTTCGTCGGCGGCCTCGGCAAGGCCTTCATGTCCGGCATGAGCGTGGACAGCCTGACCGCGGCGATCCCCGAGTCGGTGTTCGCCACCTTCCAGATGACCTTCGCGATCATCACGCCGGCGCTGATCGTCGGTGCCTTCGCCGAGCGCATGAAGTTCTCCGCGCTGCTGGTGTTCATGGCGCTGTGGGTCACGATCTGCTACTTCCCGATGGCGCACATGGTGTGGAGCGGCGACGGCGGCCTGATGTGGGACTGGGGCGTGCTCGACTTCGCCGGCGGGACCGTGGTGCACATCAACGCCGGTATCGCCGGCCTGGTCGCGGCGATCATGCTCGGCAAGCGCAAGGGTTACGGCCGCGACGCGATGCCGCCCAACAACCTCGGCTACACCATCATGGGTGCGAGCATGCTGTGGGTCGGCTGGTTCGGCTTCAACGCCGGTTCGGCGGTCGCCGCCAACGGCTCGGCGGGCATGGCGATGTTCGTCACGCAGGTGGCCACGGCCACCGCGGCGCTGGCGTGGATGTTCGCGGAATGGATCACGCACAAGAAGCCTTCGGTGCTGGGCATCGCCTCGGGTGCGGTCGCCGGCCTGGTTGCGATCACGCCGGCTTCCGGCACGGCGGGCCCGGTCGGCGCGCTGTGGATCGGTCTGGCCGCGGGCGTGATCTGTTTCCTGGCCTCGACCAAGCTCAAGAAGGCGGCCGGCTACGACGACTCGCTCGACGTGTTTGGCGTGCACTGTGTCGGCGGCATCGTCGGCGCGATCCTCACCGGCCTGTTCGCGTTTCCGTCGATGGGCGGCGTCTGGTCGCCCGCGGAAGGCGCCACGATCGCCGGCCAGCTGTGGATCCAGACCAAGGGTGTCCTGTTCACGCTGGTCTATACCGGCGTGCTCAGCGCGCTGCTGCTGTACATCACCGGCCTGATCACCGGCGGCCTGCGCGTCGCGGAAGAGGCCGAGACCGAGGGCCTGGACGTGACCCAGCACAACGAGCGCGGTTACATCCTCTCGTAAGGCGTTCGACGATTCTCCTGTGGGCCTGGGGCGGACCATGCGGTCCGCCCCTTTTCTTTGCCCTTTTGGGCACGCGGCAATAAACTCGCGCGCAAGTCGGAACATCGGGTGTGCGTCATGAAAATGCTGATTGCGATCATCAAGCCCTTCAAGCTCGATGCGGTGCGCGAAGCGCTGGCCGACATCGGCGTGCAGGGCATGACCGTGACCGAGGTGCGCGGCTTCGGCCGCCAGAAAGGGCATACCGAGCTGTACCGCGGCGCCGAGTACACGGTCGATCTGCTGCCCAAGATCAAGATCGAGGTCGCCGTCGCGCCGGAGATGTGCGACAAGGCCGTCGAAGCGATCCTCAAAGCCGCCAAGACCGGTCAGATCGGCGACGGCAAGATCTTCATCTACGACCTCGACCAGACCGTGCGCATCCGCACCGGCGAGTCGGGCGTCGAGGCGGTATGAAGCCTGACGCCGAAGCGAGATCGCAGCGCTGCGAGGATCCGAGATGAACGTGAAGGCGACCATTGCGGCGCTGTCGTGCACACTCGCGGTGTGCGTGGCCCAGGCGCAGGCGGTGTACAAGTGGGTGGACCCGAACGGCCGCGTCCACTTCAGCGACACGCCGCAGCCGGGCTGGAAGCGGATCGACCTGAATCAGGCCGGGCCCGCGGCGGCCACGCCGACGGATGCGACGGCAGGCGTGGACGACGGCGCCGGGAGCGACGAGAGCACGCCGGCCGACGCCGCCGATGTCGCCGACAACGGCACGCGCGACCAGCTGCGCGCCGAGGAGTGCAAGCGCGCAAAGGAGCAGCTGGCGTCCTACAAGCAGGCGACGCGGATCGTCGAGCGCGACGAGCAGGGCAAGGAAAAGGAATACAGCAGCGCCGAGCGCCTGCGCCTGCTGGAGCAGACGCAGAAGCGCGTCAACGAGATGTGCGGCCCGGCGCCGCGCTGACGCTCAGGCGCCGAGCGCCTTCCTGACGTAGGTCGGCAGCGCGAACGCGCCGCGGTGCGTGTCGGCGTTGTAGAACTTGCAGTCCAGCGCCGCGATCGCCTCGGCATCCAGGCGCTGCGCCAGCGGCCCGGCCTGCTTGCACGCGATCGAGCCCGACCACCAGCCGGACGGATAGATCACCTGCGGGAAGTGCAGCAGATGGGTCTGCGCAAAACCGGCCTCGCGCATCGCCTGATGCATTTCCTTGATCAGCTCCAGATGCAGCAGGGGCGACTCCGACTGCTGCACCAGCATGCCGTCCGGCTTCAGCGCCTTGATGCAGTCCAGGTAGAACTTCTTGCCGAACAGGCCCTCGGCCGGACCGACCGGGTCGGTCGAGTCGATGATGATCAGATCGATCGAACCGGGCCGGGCGTCCTTCATCCACTGGATGCCGTCGCCGAAGAACAGCGTCGCGCGCGGGTCGGCGTTCTTGTCGCACAGCTCGGGGAAGTACTGCTCCGACAGGCGCGTGACGCGCTCGTCGATCTCGACCTGCGTGGCCGACGTCACCTCGGGGTGCTTGAGCACCTCGCGCAGCGTGCCGCAGTCACCGCCGCCGACGATCACGACGGTCTGCGGGTTCGGGTGCGAGTTCAGTGCCGGGTGCGACATCATCTCGTGGTAGAGGAAGTTGTCGCGGGTCGAGACCATCGTGCAGCCGTCGATGGTCATCAGATGGCCGAAGGTCTCGGTCTTCCAGATCTCGATCTTCTGGTAGGGCGTCTGCTCCTCGTGGAGCTTCTCGGCCTTGAGCGAAAACGCGGTTCCGGTGGCTTCGATGGCCTCGGTGAACCAGCTGCGATCCAATGACATCGGCGAACCCCTAAAATGTGCGGCGCGAGTATAGCCACTGAAGAAGCCGAATGAATGACAGCCGCCGTGCCTGGACCCCGGACCAGGCGCTCGACCTCTACAACATGCCGTACTGGGGCGAGGGCTATTTCGGCGTCAGCGAGGCCGGCCACGTGATGGTGCGGCCGTACCGCGATCGCTCGCCGGTGGCGATCGACCTCTACGAGCTGGCACGCCGGCTGCCGCAGGAGGGCCTGCAGCTGCCGGTGCTGCTGCGTTTCACCGACATCCTGCACGATCGCGTCGATGCCCTGACCGGCGCCTTCGCCGGGGTGATCGAGGATCTGGGCTATGGCGGCCGTTACACCGCCGTGTACCCGATCAAGGTCAACCAGCAGGCCGACGTGATCCGCGAGATCGTTGCCCATGGCGGCGAACGCGTCGGGCTGGAGGCCGGCAGCAAGCCCGAGCTGGCGGCGGTGCTGGGCATGGCACGGCCCGGCAGTGTGATCGTCTGCAATGGTTACAAGGATCGCGGCTACATCCGTCGCGCGCTGATCGGCGAGAAGCTCGGCCACCAGGTGTACATCGTCGTCGAGAAGCGCTCCGAGCTGCCGCTGGTGATCGAGGAGGCGCGCAAGCTCCAGGTGGCGCCGCGCATCGGTCTGCGCGTGCGCCTGGCGTCGATCGGCGCCGGCAAATGGCAAAACACCGGCGGCGAGAAGTCCAAGTTCGGCCTGTCCAGCGCGCAGGTGCTCGCCGCCGTGGACGAGCTGCGCGCGGCGGGCTGCCTCGACGCCGTGCAGATGCTGCACTTCCATCTCGGCTCGCAGGTCGCCAACGTGCAGGACATCGCGCGCGGCATGCGCGAGGCCGCGCGCTTCTACACCGAGCTGCGCGCGCTCGGCGCGCCGGTGCGCGTCGTCGATGTCGGCGGCGGCCTGGGCGTGGACTATGAGGGCACGCGCTCGCGCTCGTACTGCTCGATGAACTACACGCAGCGCGAGTACGCGCGCAACGTCGTGCGCACGCTGCAGGAAGTCTGCGCCGAGGCGAACCAGCCGGAGCCGGACCTGATCTCCGAATCCGGACGCGCGCTGACCGCGCACCATGCGGTGCTGGTGACCTCGGTCATCGACCACGAGACGGTGCAGGTGCCGACGCCGCCACCGCCGGATGCCGCTGCGCCGGCGGTGCTCCACGATCTCACCGGACTGCTCGGCGCGATCGACGTTCATGGCCCGCTCGAATGCCTGCACGACGCCGCCTCGCTGTTGCAGGATGCGCAGGCGCAGTACACCCACGGGCGCCTGACGCTGGCGCAGCGCGCCTACGCGGAGAGCATGTACTACGCGATCTGCCGCGCCGCCGAACCGAAGCTCGATCCCGGCATCCGCGCGCACCGCGAGGCGATCGACGAGCTGCGCGAGAAGCTCGCCGAAAAGTACTTCTGCAATTTCTCGGTGTTCCAGTCGGTGCCGGACGCCTGGGCCATCGACCAGGTGTTCCCGATCCTGCCGATCCACCGCCTCGACGAGCGCCCGGATACGCGCGCGAGCCTGTGCGATCTGACCTGCGATTCCGACGGGCGCATCGATGCCTACGTCGATCGTGGCGGACTGGAGCCGACCGTGCCGATGCACAAGCTGCGTGAAGGCGAGCCTTACCTGGTCGCGTTCTTCATGGTCGGCGCCTACCAGGAAATCCTCGGCGACATGCACAACCTGTTCGGCGACACCAACGCCGTCAACGTCGTGCTCGACGACAAGGGGGGGTGGCATCTGAGCCACGCCGAGCGCGGCGACCGCACCGACGAGCTGCTGCGCTACGTACACCTCGAACCCGAGGCGCTGGCCGCCGCCTACCGCAGCAAGCTCGCGGCGACCGGCTTGCCGGCCGCGGAGCGCGATGCGCTGTTCCAGGAGCTGGAGGCCGGCTTGACCGGCTACACCTATCTGTCCTGAAGGGATCAGGTCGTCGCGAGGAAGCGGCGCAGTTCGCGGTTGAACTGGCGCGGCGCCTCGAACGGGATCGCGTGGCCGCAACGTTCGAAGTTGACCAGCCTCGCGTGCGGAACGAGGTCGGCGATCGCGCGCTGGCCTTCGGCCGGATACATGATCGAGTCCTCGCCGATCAGCGCCGTCATCGGCACGCGCAGCTGCGGCAGCGTCGGCCGCCAGTCGTAGTCGTCTTCGAGGTACGAGCGCACGCTGTCGAGATAGATCGGCCAGTTGCTGGTCGGCGCGATGCGGCGGATCAGCCGCTCATGCCGTGCCAGGCGCGTGACCCACTTCCAGCCGCGGTGGTGGAAGGCGTAGTCGAAGAACTCGCTCAGACTCGCCCACAGCTCGCGGCGCAGATCGGCCGGCAGCGCCTCGTAGGCCAGGTCGCGATACGGCTCCATGCGCGTCATCAGGTCCTGCCAGCCGCCGAGGCGCGCGGACTGCAGTTCGCCGAGCAGGCCGTGGCGCCAGTCGTCGGTGTTGCGCACGCAGGGTGACTGGTCGATGTGCAGATAGCTGCGCACCCGTTCGAAGCCGTGCAGACGGTGATACTGCATCGCCGTGCACGCGCCCATCGACAGGCCGCCGAGCCGCACGCCGCGCAGGTCCAGCGTCTCGAACAGGTCGGCGACGTCGTTGGCGTGCTGCGTCAGCAGGCAGTCGTCGCTCAGCTTCACGCCATGCGAACGGCCGAAGCCGCGCAGGTCCGGCAGGATGAAGCGGAAGCGGTAGGCCAGCGGCAGCGCAAACGGCAGCCACAACGCGGCGGGCATCGCGAAGCCATGCAGCAGGACGACCGGCTCGCCGCGGCCGACATCGTGGTAGTGGAGCCGGGCGCCGTCGCGCGTCTGGATGTAGGGCATGGACACCGACTCTATCGGGAATCCGGATTTTTGCCACCACATGAACGGATGAGGCGGCCCATGGGCCGCCTCATCCTCGTACCGAGTCCGCACCCCGGACGGAGCTACGCGCGCTCGAACACCGCGGCGATGCCCTGGCCGCCGCCGATGCACATCGTCGCCAGCGCGTAGCGTCCGTTGACGCGCTGCAGTTCGTGGATCGCCTTGGTCGCGATCATCGCGCCGGTCGCACCGACTGGATGGCCGAGCGAGATGCCGGAGCCGTTCGGGTTGACCTTGGCCGGGTCGAAGTCGAGTTCGCGCGCGACCGCGCAGGCCTGCGCGGCGAAGGCCTCGTTGGCCTCGATCACGTCGAGCTGCGACACCTTGAGGCCGGCGCGCTGCAGCGCCTGCCTCGTCGCCGGGACCGGGCCGATGCCCATGTAGGCCGGCTCGACGCCGGCGTGGCCGTAGGCGACCAAGCGCGCGAGCGGCTTGAGGTTCAGCGCCTTGAGCTTCTCGCCGGAAACCAGCAGCAGCGCGGCGGCGCCGTCGTTGAGGCTGGATGCGTTGCCGGCCGTCACCTGACCATCCTTCTTGAACACCGGCTTGAGCTTGGCCAGTCCTTCGACCGTGGTATCGGCGCGCACGTTCTCGTCGGTGTCGAACACGACCACGCCCTTGCGTGTCTTGAGTTCGACGCCGACGATCTGCGACTTGAAGCGGCCCTCGGCGATCGCCCGCGCGGCGCGCTTCTGGCTCTCCGTCGCCAGCTCGTCCTGCATCTGCCGCGTGATGCCGTAGCGCTCGGCGACGTTCTCGGCGGTCACGCCCATGTGCATGCCCTGGAACGGGTCGTGCAGGATGCCGTTCATGTAGTCGAGCAGTTGCGTGTCGCCCAGGCGCGCCCCCCAGCGGCCGGTCGGCAGGATGTAGGCACCGCGGCTCATCGACTCGGCGCCGGCGGCGAGCGCGATGTCGGCGTCGCCGAGCAGCACGGTCTGCGCCGCCGACACCAGCGCCTGCAGCGACGAGCCGCACAGGCGGTTGACGTTGAACGCCGGCGTCTCCTTGGGAATGCCGGCATTCATCGCGGCGACGCGACCCAGGTAGGCATCGCGCGGTTCGGTCGGGATCACATGGCCCATGACGACATGGCCGACCGCATCCGGCGCGACGCCGGCACGCTCGACCGCGGCCCTGACCGCGGTGGTCGCGAGATCCGACAGCGGCAGATCCTTGAGCGAACCGCCATAGGAACCGATCGCGGTGCGCACCGCGGAGACGACGAAGACTTCCTTCTGCGACATGAGTACTCTCGTGGGACAACAGGGGATTACATGTTGCGGCGGTATTTCCCGCCGACTTCGTAGAGCGTGTGCGTGATCTGCCCGAGCGAGCAGCAGCGCACCGCGTCCATCAGCACATCGAAGGTGTTGCCATTCTCCATCACCGTGCGGCGCAGGCGCTCGAGCGTCGCCGGGGCCTGCGCGGCGTTGCGCTGCTGGAACTCGGCGAGTCGCCGGAGCTGCGACTGCTTTTCGTCGTCGGTCGAGCGTGCCAACTCGATCTGCTCGGGGATCGCATCGCCGTGCGGGTTGCGGAAGGTGTTGACGCCGATGATGGGCAGCGAGCCGTCGTGTTTCTTGTGTTCGTAGTGCAGCGACTCTTCCTGGATCTTGCCGCGCTGGTAGCCGGTCTCCATCGCGCCGAGCACGCCGCCGCGGGCGGCGATGGCCTCGAACTCCTTGAGCACGGCCTCTTCGACCAGATCGGTCAGCTCGTCGATGATGAAGCTGCCCTGGTTCGGGTTCTCGTTCTTCGCCAGTCCCCACTCACGGTTGATGATCAGCTGGATCGCCATCGCGCGGCGCACCGATTCCTCGGTGGGCGTCGTGATCGCCTCGTCGTAGGCATTCGTGTGCAGGGAGTTGCAGTTGTCGTAGATCGCGATCAGCGCTTGGAGGGTGGTGCGAATGTCGTTGAACGCCATCTCCTGCGCGTGCAGCGAGCGGCCCGAGGTCTGCACGTGGTACTTGAGCTTCTGGCTGCGCTCGTTGGCGCCGTAGCGGTTCTTCATCGCCACCGCCCAGATGCGACGCGCGACGCGTCCGATCACCGAGTACTCAGGGTCCATGCCGTTGGAGAAGAAGAACGACAGGTTCGGCGCGAAGTCGTCGATGTGCATGCCGCGCGCCAGGTACGACTCGACGTAGGTGAAGCCGTTGGCGAGCGTGAACGCGAGCTGGCTGATCGGGTTCGCGCCGGCCTCGGCGATGTGATAGCCCGAGATCGACACCGAGTAGAAGTTCTGCACCTTGTGGTGCACGAAGTATTCCTGGATGTCGCCCATCATCTTCAGCGCGAACTCGGTCGAGAAGATGCAGGTGTTCTGGCCCTGGTCCTCTTTGAGGATGTCGGCCTGCACCGTGCCGCGCACCACCGACAGCGTCCAGGCCTTGATCTTCTGGTACTCGTCGTCGGTCGGCTCGCGGCCGTTCTCGGCCTTGAACTTGTCCACCTGCTGGTCGATCGCGGTGTTCATGAACATCGCCAGGATCATCGGCGCCGGGCCGTTGATCGTCATCGACACGGACGTTGACGGCGCGCACAGGTCGAAGCCCGAGTACAGCACCTTCATGTCGTCGAGCGTGCAGATCGACACGCCGGAGTTGCCGACCTTGCCGTAGATGTCCGGGCGCAGGTCCGGGTCCCAGCCATACAGCGTCACCGAGTCGAAGGCCGTGGACAGGCGGTGCGCGGGCATCCCCTCCGACACCTTCCTGAAGCGGCGATTGGTGCGGAACGCATCGCCTTCGCCGGCGAACATGCGCGTCGGGTCCTCGTTCTCGCGCTTGAACGCGAACACCCCGGCGGTGTAAGGGAACGAGCCGGGCACGTTCTCCTTCATCAGGAAGCGCAGCGTCTCGCCGTCGTCCTCGAAACTCGGCAGCGCGACCTTGCGCAGCCTGGTGCCGGACAGCGACTCGTGGGTGAGCCGGGTGCGGATCTCCTTGTCGCGGATCTTCACGACGTACTCGTCCTGCGCATACAGCGCCCGCGTCGTCGGCCACTGTTCGAGCAGCTTGCGCGCGGCGGGCAGCAGCTCGCCGTCCTTGGCGGAGATCATCTGATCGAAGCCGGCGACGGGTTGCCCGGCCTGTTCGAACAGCGCCCTGGCGATCTTCAGCGACTGGCGCTCGCGGGCGACGCGCGCCTGCTGGGCGATGGTCTTGTGGTAGTCGCGCACGGTCCCGGCGATGTCGGCGAGGTAGCGCACGCGCTCGGTCGGCACGATCGCGCGGCTCTGCGATGAGAACTTCACGGCGACGGCCGGCAGCTTGCCGGGCTGGGCCTTGAGGCCCTTGGCCTGCAGCTTCGGCAACAGCGCCTGGTAGAGCGCGGTGACGCCGTCGTCGTTGAAGCGCGACGCCATCGTGCCGAACACCGGCATCGTGTCCGGCGCCTGCGCGAACAGTTCGCGGTTGCGCTGGTACTGCTTGCGCACGTCGCGCAGCGCATCTTCGGCGCCCTTGCGGTCGAACTTGTTGATGGCGACGAAGTCGGCGAAGTCGAGCATGTCGATCTTTTCCAGCTGCGAGGCGGCGCCGAATTCGGGCGTCATCACATACAGGGACAGATCGACGAAGGGCACGATCGCGGCATCGCCCTGGCCGATGCCCGAGGTCTCGACGATGATCAGGTCGAAGCCCGACAGCCTGCATGCGGCGATCACTTCCGGCAGCGCCGCCGAAATCTCGGAGCCGGTGTCGCGCGTCGCCAGCGAGCGCATGTACACCTGCGGCGTGTCGATCGCGTTCATGCGGATGCGGTCGCCGAGCAGCGCGCCGCCGGTGCGCTTGCGCGACGGATCGATCGAGATCACGGCGACACGCAGGCGGTCGTCCTGGTCGAGGCGCAGGCGCAGCACCAGTTCGTCGGTCAGCGAGGACTTGCCGGCCCCGCCGG
The DNA here is from genome assembly GCF_040066175.1 of Fontimonas sp. SYSU GA230001. NCBI lineage: Bacteria > Pseudomonadati > Pseudomonadota > Gammaproteobacteria > Nevskiales > Nevskiaceae > Fontimonas > Fontimonas sp. SYSU GA230001. The sequence goes on along the minus strand of NZ_JBEAAM010000023.1, from coordinate 34,844 downwards.
TGCCGGTGATGCCGAGCACCGGAACGGTGACTTTCGAGGCGGCGTCGCGGATCGCCTGCTTCGTCGCGTCGTCGTAGGCGGAGTTTTCCAGCGCGGTGATCACGCGCGCGAGCGCGCGGCGGTCGCCGGACTGCAGCGCGGCGATGGCGTCGCCGGCCCGGGGCGCGAGCGCGCTGAGGTCGTAGTCGCTGGTCTGGATGACGTCGTCGATCATGCCCTGCAGGCCGAGCTTCGCGCCGTCCTCGGGCGAGTAGATGCGGGCGATGCCGTAGTCCATCAGCTCGCGGATCTCGGCGGGCACGATCACGCCGCCGCCGCCGCCGAAGACCTTGATGTTGTCGCCGCCGTTGGCGCGCAGCAGATCGACGATGTACTTGAAGAACTCGATGTGGCCGCCCTGGTAGGACGTGATCGCGACGCCCTGCACGTCCTCCTCGAGCGCGGCCTTGACGATCTCGCCGGCCGAGCGATTGTGGCCGAGGTGGATCACCTCGGCGCCGCTGGCCTGCAGGATGCGGCGCATGATGTTGATCGAGGCATCGTGGCCGTCGAACAAAGCGGTCGCGGTGACGAAGCGGACCTTGTGCTTGGCCTTGTACGGCTTGAGTTTGTGCGCGACGGACAGGTCGGTCATGGCGGTATCCGGAAGACACGGATGCTGAAACGTTCAAATTTTAGGCGCCTCGACCCGGGCGGGCGATGTCCGAAACTGACGCGGCCCGTGTGAAAATCGGACAGTGCCCAGCCTGCAAGCCGAGAAAGACAGCGTTGCCATCCACTTCGTCCGCGAGGCGCTGAGGGAGGTGTACCGGCGTGGCCTCGATGCCGACCGGCTGCTGCAGGACACCGGCATCTCCGCGCGGCTGCTGGACTTCGATCAGGCGCGGGTTCCGGCCGAGCGCTTCAGCGCGCTGTGGTTGGCGGTTGCCGCGGCACTCGACGACGAGTTCTTCGGCCTCGATGCCCGGCGCATGAAAGTCGGCAGTTTCGCGGTGCTGACCCGTTTCATGCTCGGCGCGAAGCACCTGCGTGGCGCGCTGCAGCGCGCCCAGCGGCTGTTCGAGATCGTGCTCGACGACACGGCCGTCGCCCTGAACGAGGACGGTGGCGACGCCGCGATCGAGCTGCGGCCGACGCTGCGCTCCGCCGCGCGATCCGTGGTGCCGTTCGCGCATGAAACGCTGCTGATGCTGCTGCATGGCCTGATGTGCTGGCTCGCCGGCCGCCGCATTGCCATCCGGCAGGCCGAATTCGCCTATCCGCGGCCGGCACACTGGCGCGAGTACACGCTGATGTATTCGCCGCAGCTGCATTTCGATCAGGCGCGCACGCGCATCGTCGTCGATGCCGAGGTGCTCGATGCGCCGGTCGTGCAGAACGAGCGCGGCGCGCGCGCGTTCCTGCGCGAAGCGCCCTACAACATCGTGCTCAAGTACAAGGACACGCATGGCTGGTCGGCGCGCGTGCGCCATGCCCTGCGCGAACGCGCACCGCCGGACTGGCCGGATTTCGCGCGTCTGGCGGCGGTCCTCGGCACGACGCCGTCCGTGCTGCGCCGCGGCCTCGAACGCGAGGGCACGAGTTTCCGTGGGATCAAGGACGCGCTGCGCCGCGACCTGGCGATCGAGCACCTGAGCCACTCCAGGCTGCCGGTGCCGGCGATCGCGCAGGCGGTCGGTTTCACCGAGCCCAGTGCCTTCCACCGCGCGTTCAAGCAATGGACCGGCGTGCGGCCCGGCGAGTACCGGCGCCGCCAGGCGCGACGGGATCCGTCCTGAGTCAGCGGTCGCGGTGGATCGCCAGCGGCGCGAACGCCTGGTCCACCGGCATCAGCGAGATCGTGTTGACGTTGACGTGCGGCGGGCGTGTGGCGATCCAGTGCACGGTGTCGGCGATGTCCTCCGCTGTCAGCGGCGTGGTGTTTTCATACACCTTGGCGGCGCGCGCATCGTCACCGTGGAAGCGCACGTTCGAGAACTCCGTGCCGCCGCACAGGCCCGGCTCGACGTCGGTGACGCGCACCTTCGTGCCGAGCAGGTCGGCGCGCAGGTTCAGCGAGAACTGGCGCACGAAGGCCTTGGTCGCGCCATAGACGTTGCCGCCGGGGTAGGGCCATTCGCCGGCGATCGAGCCGATGTTGATGATGTGGCCCCGCCGCCGCGCGACCATGCCCGGCAGCACGGCGCGGGTCATGGTCATCAGGCCCTTGATGTTGGTATCGACCATCTGCTCCCAGTCGTCGAGCAGCGCCTGGTGCGCCGGTTCCAGGCCCAGCGCGAGTCCGGCGTTGTTGACCAGCACGTCGATCGCGGCGAAGTCGGGCGGCAGGCCCGCGAGCACGGCGTCGATCGCTCTCCTGTCGCGCACGTCCAGCTCGACCGGCAGCGTCCGTGGCCCCAGCTCCGCGGCGAGCTGGCGCAGGCGCTCGCCGCGGCGGCCGGCGATGACGACGTGCGCGCCATCCTTGGCGAAGCGCCGTGCGATGGCGGTGCCGAAGCCGGCGCTCGCTCCGGTGACAAAGACGACCATCAGAGGTTCCTGCAATCTGGATTCGCGGCGAGACTACGCCAAACCTCGTGCCGCCGCAGCGGCTCCGGAGCCAGCATCCCATGCGGAAGATCGTCATTCACAGGCTGGGCGGCTACGAACGCCTGCAGATCGAGAACGGCCCGGACCCCGTGCCCGGGCCGGGCGAGGTGCGCGTGGCGGTGAGCCACATCGGCGTGAACTACGCGGACTGTGTCGTGCGCATGGGGTTGTACGCTTCGGCGAGGGCCCTGGTCGGCTGGCCGATCACGCCCGGCTTCGAGGTGGCCGGCACGGTCGATGCCATCGGCGCAGGCGTGACAGACCTGACGGTCGGTGCCCCGTCGTCGGCGTCACGCTGTTCAACGGCTATTCGACCGCGCTGGTATTGCCACGCGCGCAGGTGTTCGCGATGCCTGCCGGACTCGATCCCGCGCAGGCTGCCGGGATTCCGAGCGTGTTCCTGCATGATACCGGCGATGGACGCGGTGCTCGCCGGGATCACTGCAGGCGATCTGCGTCCGGCGCCGGTGACGGTCCATCCCTTTGCCGAAGCCTCACGGGCGCTCCGGGATCTGGAGTCCGGCCGGACGCAGGGCAAGCTCGTGCTCCGCGTCTGACCCGATCAGTGCCCGGTGAGCATCGCGCGCGCGGTGCGCCAGGCCATCGCCTGGATGGTCAGCGTCGGGTTGTAGCCGCCGGAGCCCGGCAGCACCGAGCCATCGGCGATGTACAGGTTGGGAATGCCGTGGAAGCGGCAGTGCGCATCGACGACGCTGGTGTCGGGATCGTGCCCGCAGCGCATCGTGCCGTGCTGGTGGTTCTGCAGGCCGGCGATGGGATTGGGCACGCCACGCAGCGGTCCGCGCTGCAGCAGGTCCTGCGGCAGGAACTGCGGGATCGCGCTCGGCGACACCAGCGGTCCGAACACCTGCGTCGAGGTGGCGCCCATCGCCGTCAGCAGCGCCGCGAAGTGCGGCAGCACCTGCGCGGCGACGGCGTAATCGTTGGGGTGATGGCGATAGGTGATGCGCGCGACCGGCAGGCCGTAGGCGTCGGTCACCGACGGGTCGAGATCGACGCGGTTGGTCGCCACCGGCGGATCCTGGCCGATCATGCCGAACCACTGCATGTGGCCGAACATCAGGCGCATCGCGGTCTTGTGGTTCGCGCCCCAGGGCGCGAACTTGGCGGTGGCGATGATGCCGCCATTGGTCAGTGGATAGCCCGACGACGGGCCGATGGTCTGCACGTTGCCGAAGCCGTACTGACGGCCGCCGCCGCCGAGCACCGCGGGCACGCCGAAGTAGAAATCGTCGAGGCAGCGCATCGACCAGAAGCCGCGATGAAAGTCGATGCGCTCCTGGAAGATGCCGATCGCGCCGGGGAAGTGGTGCACCGTCAGGTAGCGGCCGAGCACGTCGTGATTGACCAGATCGCGCGGCATTTCCGACAGCAGCGCCAGACGCGGCGTATCGACGACGCCGCAGGCCAGCACGATGCGGTCGCCGGCGACCGACTGCAGGCGGCCGCGGCCGTCGATATAGACGACGTGCTGCGCGCGTCCGTCCCTGATCTCGACGTGGATCGCGTTGCAGTCTGGCAGGATCGTGCAGCGCCCGGTGCGCTGCGCCAGCTCCAGCGCGCTGACGCGCGTGTCGCCCTTGGCCTCGTGCGGGCAGCCGTGGCTGGAGCACATGCCGCAGTACGAGCAGCCGTGCCGGCTCAGCGGCGCGCTGCCGGCCAGCAGCTCGGGGTCGTCCAGCGTGTAGCGGCCGTTGTTGATGCACACCGGCGTCGGGAACGGGTGGAGGCCGAGGCTGCGCGCGGCCTGCTCGAACAGCTTCGCGCCGTAGTTGGCCGGATGTCCCGGCATCGGATAGCGGCTGCGGCGCCATTCGGCGCCCGGCACCGGCGCGCCGGGATCGGCGTCGCCGCGCATCTGGCCACCGGCGACGCCGAGCAGGCGTTCGAGCCGATCGTAGATGCGCCAGATCGAATCGGGATGGTTCTCGTCGAGTTCGTCGTCGGACAGCGGCCAATCGACGATGTCGGCGCCCGAGAGGTTGCCGAACACACTGCGCGCGCGGAAATCCTCGGGACGGAAGCGGAAGCAGACACCGCCGTAGTGGACCGAGCCGCCGCCGACGCAGCGCGACACCGGCAGCACCTGGCCGACGAACTGGCGGTCGCCCGCTTCCGGCCCGTCGCGGAAGCTGCGCGGCTCGATCAGCGGGTCCTGGTCGTAGAAGGTGCGCTCGCCGGTCTTGAGCTCGTCGTCGGAGAAGTCCTCGGCGGTCAGCCACGGCCCCTTTTCGAGCACCGCCACGCGCATGCCGCCGCGCGCGAGGACATAGGCGGCGATGCCACCGCCCGCGCCGGAGCCGACGATCACCGCGTCGTAGCGTTCCATGCGCGCGGCTTACGGGAACGGGTCGATCGCGACGGCGCTGGTGCCGGGATGCGTCGCGCATCCGGCGTAGAGCAGGTTCGCGCCGGCGTAGTCGCCGAGCAGGTTGTCCGGGCAGCTGGCGGTGCCGTCGTTGTAGCCGGCGACGTAGCGCATCGCGTTGAGCTCGGCCGTCCCCAGGTTCTGCGCGCTGGCGACATCGACATCGACGTACACGCCGTTGATGCGCTGGCCGTCGCGGTTCACATACCAGGGCCCGATGTAGAACGGACCCTGCAGCGCGGTGTGCGCGAACCGGGTCGTGTGTGTCACGTAGGCCTTGAAGTAGGCGTCGCCGGCGTTGACCAGCATGGCCAGCGGCGTGCCCGGCGGCGACACCAGCTCGTCGTTGGTGAAGTTCTTGGTGTTCGGGCTGTGCGCGAACGGGTCGATCGTGTAGCTCGGATTGAACGAGGCGATCGCGTAGAAGGCATGGCCGCGTGCACCGCCCTCGGGAATCTGCCCCAGGTCGATGAACAGGCGCCGGCAGCCGGGACACAGCGGCGGTGTGTCGATCGCGACCTTGTACAGGCCCGTTGCGTCGGCGTCGAAGCCGGAACTCGCGCAGGCCGGATCGCGGCCGTCGGTCAGGGTGCCGGTGCCGCCGGGGGTCAGCTCCGCGGCGTCGAGTTTCACGCAGAACGTGCCGGCGGGCTGGTAGTGCGTCCATGCGCAGGTGACGTCCTGCAGCGGGCCCAGCGGATCGAGCGTGAACAGCGGGCTGTCGGGGATGGGATAGCGGACTTCGGCGCTCAGAACGCAGGGCGCATCGCCGGCCGGGTCGGCGGGGGGCGCGGGATCGGCGCCGTCGTCCGACGCGCAGGCGCACAGGAGAGTCGTGAGCGCCGCGAGCGCGGCGCGGGCCAGCCATCGGTTCATGTGCGTGCCTTCGGGGCGGGTGGTGAGGGAGCGCCGGGACATGCGGCGCCGGGCTGCGCCATTTCCTCCGGCGAATAGCCGCCGAAGCGGTCCCAGGGCCGGTCGTCGGTCGTCGGGTCGTGGCCGTTCGGGAAGCGCCGGCCATGCACGTCGCCTTCGTAGCAGAACGTGTTCCAGCCGACATAGTCGCGGTTGCCGCCGTACACCGGATGGCTGTAGACGCCTTCCATCGTGTGCGTGAACACGGCGACGAAGAACGGCGTGTTCTGCAGGTCCAGCGATTCGAGCAGCGCGTCCTGCGCGGCGGGCGGAAGGTCGGCGAACTCGCCGGGCACCAGCGCCAGCGGGCCGCGCGCGAGCCGGTTCAGTTCGTCGAGCCCGCCGGCATAGACCTCGCGCAGGCGCAGCACTTCCTGCATCCAGCCCTGCGCCTTGATCCGCGACAGCGGCTGGAACTCGGCGAAGCGTGCGCGCGTCGGACCATGCGCGTAGATCCGCGGCGCACCGCCCACGGAAAAGCTGTTCAGCAGCTGCTCGATGTAGTCCACGGCGCCGGCGTCGGCGGCCGACCAGTCCGTCTCGTTCTGCGCCGGAATCAGGCGCGCGACCGTGGCGACCAGCGCGCGTCGCTGCGCTTCGGTGAAGGCGAACGCGGGCAGCGCGGCTTCGGCGTCGCCGCCAGCCGAGGGCGAGATGCGCGTGGACTCGCCGCAGCCGGCGAGTGTGGCGGCGACCGCCAGACCGCCGAACTGCGCGCCCTGCGCGAGAAACGCGCGCCGCGACAATGGCGGGGCGGGGCCTTCGTCCTCGTCGCGGCGCATCGGCGGCGCGTCCTTCAGCGCAGGCCCAGATTGCGGGTCGTGCCCGAGCGGGCGATGTCCTCGACCCTGGGCGCGGTGCCGAACAGGCGGTCGCCCAGGCCCATCGACACGCCCCACCAGTAGTTCTCGTTGCGGAAATGGTGGTAGCGGTGCTCGCGCACACGGCGCTGGTAGTACGAGATCTCCGGGCACCACGGAATGTGGCTCAGGTAGTGCACCCATTCGTAGTGCAGACCGAGCAGCAGGTAGGTCGTCACCGCGGTCAGCGCCCATTGCTTCCACGGCCACAGCGCCCACAGCAGCAGGCCGATGGTCGGCAGTACCAGCGCGTGGACGTGACGCGGGATGAACACCCACTTCAGGTTCCACGGATCGGCGTGGTGGCGGCGATGCGTCACCGGCAGGTAGAAGTCGATCGTGCGGCCGAAGAGCTTGCGCGGCTTGTAGTGCAGCATGAACACGTGGATCAGCCACTCGTTGACCGGGAAGTAGGCGAGGACGCCGAACGCGATCGCCGCGTCGATCCAGCCGAGGCCGCCCAGCGCGACGCGCCAGATGCCGAACAGCAGCACGAAGCCGGCGATCAGCAGGCTGCTCGGATGCGACCAGAACAGCTTCAGCGCATCGCCGCGTGTGCGCGGCAGCGTGTCCGGCGGACGCATCGGATTGCGCTGCGCGGTTTCGCTGGCGGACACCATGCGGCGATCTTCGACATGCACGGTCTTCACAGGCGGCCTCCGTTTCTTTCCACGGCATCGAGCGCGCGCTCCAGCGCCTGGCGGCCGATCTCGACATGGCGATGGCCGGCGGCGCGCGCGGCTTCGGGCTCGCCGCTGCGCACCGCGACCGCGATCGCGGTCAGGTTGTCGAGGTCGCGGAACTCGGCTTCGAGCACGCCCGACAGCACGTCCCAGACCTGGGTGTAGGTCTTGGTCATCGAGTTGAACGCGAGGCGGAAGGCGATGTTGCCGCCGCGCTCGACCAGTTTCTTCCAGTAGTCCAGCGCGTACTGCTGCAGTGCGCGCAGGTCGCGGGCGTCGGCGCGCATGCGCGCGAGCAGCGTGTCGAGCTCGTCGGCGAGCCGCTGCCCGCCCTTGCGCGCCGCCGCCGCGGCGATGTCCGGCGCCAGCGACGAGCGCATCGCCATGATCGAACGCACGACCGTGCCGTTGAGGCGGCCGTCCTTGTGAACGAGCAGATTCGGCAGCAACTCCAGTCCTCCTTCCGTCTGGAAATCGAGCACGACGCTGTTGCCGCCCTGACGCACGGCCACCAGCCCCGCCTGCTGCAGGCGCTTGATCGCCTCGCGCACGGCGCCGCGGTTGACGCCCAGCACCTCGGACAGTTCGCGCTCCGCGGGCAGCGCTTCGCCGGCCGGCAGCTCCCCCGACAGGATCTTGTCCGCCAGCTGGCGGTACACCGAGTCGGACAGCGAGGCCTTGTGGACGGCGGAAAAGGCGTGACGTGTCATGCGGTCAGCTTGTCATACCAGTTGCGACCGGCGCAAGCCGAACAGCCGGGTCGTCCGGCCTTTCCTCGTCGATTCAGGGTGTCAGCGCGCCGACCGCGCGCGGGCGATGGCGGCGCGGACCTGCTCGGGACTGGTCGCGCCGTAGTGGTTGCGCGCCGCCAGAGAGCCTTCGAGCGTGATGCGCGCATAGACATCGGCCTCGATCAGCGGCGAGAACCGGCGCAGCTCGTCGAGCGACAGTTCGGCGAGGTCGCGGTTCTTCTGCGCCGCATAGCCGACCGCGCTGCCGACCGCGTGGTGCGCGTCGCGGAACGGCAGGCCCTTCTTCACCAGGTAGTCGGCGAGATCGGTCGCGGTGGAGAAGCCCCTGGCGGCGGCGCAGCGGCAGTTGTCACGCCTGACGACGATGTGCGGAATCATCTCCGCATAGACCTGCAGGCAGATCGTCACCGTATCGACGCTGTCGAACAGCGGCGGCTTGTCTTCCTGGTTGTCGCGGTTGTACGCCAGCGGCTGGCCCTTCATCAGCACCAGCAGCGCGTTGAGGTTGCCGATCACGCGGCCGGTCTTGCCGCGCACCAGCTCGGGCACGTCCGGGTTCTTTTTCTGCGGCATGATCGAGCTGCCGGTGCAGAAGCGGTCGGGCAGATCGACGAAGCCGAACATCGGCGTCGCCCACAGGATCAGCTCCTCGCTCCAGCGCGACAGGTGCACGAGGATCAGGCTCGCCGCGGCGCAGAACTCGATCGCGTAGTCGCGATCGGAGACGGTGTCGAGCGAGTTCTCGGTGACGCCGTCGAAACCGAGCTGTTCGGCGACGAAGTGCCGGTCGATCGGATAGACCGTGCCGGCCAGCGCGGCCGCGCCCAGCGGCAGCAGGTTCAGGCGCCTGCGGCAGTCGAGCAGGCGGCTCTTGTCGCGCAGCATCTGCTCGCGCCACGCCAGCATGTGGTGACCGAAGGTCACCGGCTGCGCGATCTGCAGGTGGGTGAAGCCAGGCATCACGGTGTCGGCCTCGCGCTCGGCCAGGTCCAGCAGCGCGTCGGCGATGCGGTCGATCAGCGGCACGAGTCCGTCGATGACGTCGCGCACGTACAGGCGCATGTCGGTGGCGACCTGGTCGTTGCGGCTGCGGCCGGTGTGCAGGCGCTTGCCGGCGTCGCCGATGCGCTCGGTCAGCCGCGCCTCGATGTTCATGTGCACGTCTTCGAGCTGCTCGCTCCATTCGAAGCGTCCCGCCTCGATGTCCGCGAGGATGGCGTCGAGGCCATCGACGATCGCCCGCGCGTCTGCTTCGGACAGCACGCCGACCTTCGCCAGCATGCGGGCGTGCGCCTGCGAGCCGCGGATGTCCTGACGATACAGGCGCGCGTCGAAGCTCACCGATTCCGAGAATTTCTCGACCAGCGCGGAGGTCGATTCGGCGAAGCGGCCGCCCCAGAGCTTGCCGGCGGGATTCGAGGACGAGGACATGACAGCACGCGGGTGAGAAGACGGCGCGCATTATAGGCGCGCGGTCGCCGGCCCGGCTTGATCCGGCTGCGGCCGCTTGCCAAGCTTCGCCACCGTCTGCCGAGTCCGTCCGCATCCGTGCAACGCATCCGTCCGCCGACCGCACCGGCGTCGAATCTGATCCCCGACTTCTGCGCGGGGCGCGGCGTGCTGACGCTGGCCTTCACGATGGAACTGGTGGCGATCGTCGTCACGCTGGTCGGCAATGCGACCGGCCTGGAGGTGCTGGACCGCCTGCTGCTGGTGTCGCTGTACCTGCAATGGATCAGCCTGTGCTCGGCGGCCGCGCTCTGCCTGATCCGCCGCCGCCTGCGTTACGCCCGGCCGGGCATGGTGTTCTTCGTCTGCTGGGCGGTGGTCGTCAGCATCGTCATGGTCGTCGCCTGGGTCTCGCACTGGATCAGCACGCTGCTGGACTGGCGGTTCATCCTGCCGACGCAGGCGCGCATCGAGTTCGTGCTGCGCCACATGGGCGTGGCCGCGATCGTCGTGCTGCTGCTGCTGCGCTACTTCTGGGTGCGCACCGAGTGGTCGATGCAGGTACAGGCCGAGGGCGAGGCCCGCTACCAGGCGCTCAATGCGCGCATCCGTCCCCATTTCCTGTTCAACGCGCTCAACAGCCTCGCCGCGCTGATCCAGGTGCGACCGAACGATGCGGAGATGATGGTCGAGGATCTGTCGGACCTGTTCCGCGCCAGCCTGGAGAAACGCGGCCAGGTCGCGCCGCTGGTCGAAGAGATCGGTCTGTGCCACGCCTACCTGCGCATCGAGAAGCTGCGTCTGGGCGACAAGCTCAAGGTCGAGTGGGACGTGCCGGAGGAGCTGCTGTCCTGGCCGGTGCCCAAGCTGGTCGTGCAGCCGCTGATCGAGAACGCGGTGCACCACGGCGTCTCGCGTCTGGCCGACGGCGGCGTGATCCGCATCGCCGGCCGCGAGATCTTCGGCCGCCTCGTCATCGAGGTGACCAATCCGATGATCGGCGGCGACGGCAAGCCGAGTCGTGGCAACCGCATCGCCATCGACAATATTGCCCAACGCCTCAACCTGATTTACGGTGAAGGGGCTCGCCTCGAAATGGGGCGGGACATGCGTCTGGAGGGGGGATTGTTCCGTTCGCGCCTGATTCTGCCCAAGGAATTGCGCAGCCAGGCTCCCACCGACGCCGCAGCAGCGGCCTGAGCCGCGTACACGCACGAGAGGGGACTGACGATGCGCGTGGTGATCGTTGACGATGAACCGCTGGCGCGCGAGCGCCTCAAGCGGCTGCTGCAGGAGTTCCCCGGCTACGAAGTCGTCGGCGAGGCCGGCGACGGCGAGTCCGCGCTCGACATCATCGACGAGGAAGAGCCCGACCTGGTGCTGCTCGACATCCGCATGGGCGGCATCGACGGCCTGCAGGTCGCGCGCCAGCTCGCCGAGATGGACGTGCCGCCGGCGGTGATCTTCACGACGGCCTACTCCGAACATGCGCTGTCGGCCTTCGATGCGAATGCGCAGGCCTACCTGCTCAAGCCGATCCGGCTGGAGAAACTGCGCGACGCCCTGCAGCGCGTGCGCAAGCCGACCCGCGCGCACAAGCCGCAGGCCGCCGCGGCCGTTGAGGGCGCCAAGCCCAAGCGCGAGTTCGTGCTCGCGACCACACGCGACGGCCTGGTGCGCGTGCCGGTGGACGACATCCTGTACTTCCTCGCCGACCAGAAGTACACGACGGTCTATCACCTGCACGGCGAGGTGCTGATCGAGGAGTCATTGAAGACGCTCGAACAGGACTTCGAGCCGCTATTCCTGCGCGTGCACCGCAAGGCGCTGGTCAACACGCGCTACATCGCCGGACTCGAACGCGACCGGCAGGGCGATCAGCACCACTGGCTGAAGATCAAGCACGTCAACGATCCGATCCCGGTTTCGCGACGCCGTCTGGCTGAAGTGCGGCGGTTCCTGACGGATACGTGAGGCGCGAATCGGGAATGGAGGATCGGGAATCGTAGACGCCTGGGCGCGCCCGGTTGCGGCATTTCTTTTACGATTCCCCATTCTCGATTCCCGATTCCCGTCTTTTCATGCTTCTCCGCATCGCCACCCGCGAATCGCCGCTCGCCCTGTGGCAGGCCGAGCACGTGCGCGCGCGCCTGCGGGCCGTGCATCGCGGGCTGGACGTCGTCCTCGTGCCGATGACCACGTCCGGCGACCAGCTGCTGTCGGCGCCGCTCGCCCAGGTCGGCGGCAAGGGACTGTTCGTCAAGGAGCTGGAAGCGGCGATGCTCCAGGGCCACGCCGACATCGCCGTGCATTCGATGAAGGATGTGCCGGTGCATCAGCCGGAGGGTTTGTGCCTCGCGGCCTTCCTGCAGGGCGAGGATCCGCGCGACGCCTTCGTCTCCAGCCGTCATGCCAGCCTCGATGCGTTGCCGCAGGGTGCGCACGTCGGCACGTCGAGCCTGCGGCGCCAGGCGCAGTTGCACGCGCTGCGCCCGGACCTGCGCATCACCGAGCTGCGCGGCAACGTCGGCACGCGCCTGCGCAAGCTCGACGAAGGCCAGTACGACGCGATCCTGCTCGCGGCGGCGGGCCTGCTGCGTCTGGGTCTGGACGCGCGCATCCGTGAAGCGCTCGATCCGGCGCGCTTCGTGCCGGCGATCGGCCAGGGCATCGTCGGTATCGAATGCCGCGAGGACGACGCAGCGACGCGCGCGCTGCTCGCGCCGCTGCACGATCCTCCATCGGCGCTGCGCTTGGCCGCCGAACGTGCGATGAATGCGCGCCTGGGTGGCGCCTGTCAGGTGCCGGTCGCCGGGCACGCCACCGTGTCCGGCACGCGCCTGCGCCTGGACGGACTGGTCGGCGCGCCGGATGGTTCGCGCGTCGTACGTGCGCAGGTCGAAGGCGAGGCCGCCGCGGCGCGGTCCCTGGGCGAGCAGCTCGCCGGGCGCCTGCTGCGCGATGGTGCGCGCGACATCCTCGCCGCGCTCGGCATCGCGGTCTGAATCGGCCGGCGCCGTGAAGCCGCAGACCAGCCTGCGCGGCCTGCGTGTCCTGGTGACCCGGCCCGCCGACCAGGCCGAGCTGCTCTGCCGCCTGCTCGAAACGCATGGCGCCGCCGTCGTGCGCCTGCCGATGCAGGCCATCGAGCCGGTGCGCCAGGACGCGGCGGCACGCGCGCTGCAGCAGGCGCGCGACGCCTGGGTCTGGATCTTCACCAGTGCCAACGCAGTGCGCCACGCGCGACATCTCGACGCCGGGGTCTGGCCGCGCGCCATCGCCGTCGGTCCGGCAACAGCCGCGGTCCTCGAACAGATCGGCGTGGACGTCGTCGTGCCACAGCAACACGACAGCGAAGGTGTGCTGGCGCTGCCGGAGCTGCAGGACGTGCGCGACCGGCGCATCGCCCTGATCACCGGCGAGGGCGGACGCGGACAGATCGAAGCCGGACTCGATGCGCGGGGTGCGCGCGTCGAGCGCATCGAGGTCTATCGGCGCGTGGCGCTGCCGCATGCCGCCGAGACGCTGGCGCAGGCGGTCGCGGGTGTCGATGCGGCGATCGTCACCAACGGCGAAGCGCTGCAGCAACTGGTGCGGCGCGTGCCCGACGCCGCGCGCGACGCCTTGCTCCGCGTGCAGCTGGTTGTGCCCAGCCGCCGTGTGGTAGAACTGGCCCGCGAAATGGGCTTCACCGCCCCTCCCCTGATTCCCGAACAGATCGCCGATGCCGGCTATTTGCACTGTCTGGAGCGATGGTGGGATGGCGCACGCAGAGACTCGCGCATGACGGAACATCAAGACGACCAGCCCGCGGCCGCTGCCCAGAACGATGAGCCGGCGCGTGCGCCCGCAGTCGCCCCCCGCCGTGCCGGTGGTGCCTGGCTGGTGCTGGCGCTCCTCGTGCTGGCCGTGCTCGCGGCCGGCGCCTGGCAGGCCTGGCGAGCCGGCAGCGCGTGGATCGCCGAGCGGGACGAGCGCATTGCCGATCTGGCGCAGAGCCTCAAGGCGGCCGAGGCGCAGATCGACCGGCTGCAGACGCGGCTGTCGGATCAGGCCGTGGCGGTGCAACGTGCCGCCGCCGAACTGGCGCGCATCCCGGACCGCCTGCAGGCGCAGGACCAGGCGATCGGCGAGCTGCGCGAGGAACTCGGCGGCGGACGCGCCCGTGTACAGCTGGCGCTGGTCGAGCAACTGCTGCTGCTCGCCAACGACCGTGTGCAGGTCGCGCGCGAAGTGACGCCGGCGATCGCCGCGCTCGACGCCGCGGACGCACGCCTGGCGGCGTTGAAGGATCCCCGCCTGTTCGAGCTGCGCGAAACCATCGCGCGCGAGCGCGCCGCGCTGCAGGCCGTGGCGCAGCCCGACACGGTCGGTGCGGCGCTGGTCCTGTCCGGCCTGGTCGCGCGCGCCGCGCAGCTGCCGCTGGCGACCCAGGTGCCCGAGCATTTCCATGCGCAGCCCGGCGCGGCGCTGCCGCTGCCCGCGGACGCCGGAGCCTGGGCGCGCGCGTGGGCCGCGATCAAGCGCGCACTGGCCAGCGCATTCAGCGTGCGCCGCGCGGATGGACCCCAGCCGCGCCTGCTCGGCGACGAACAGACTGCTTTGGTCCGACAGGTGCTGATGCTCAAGCTGGAGGGCGCGCGCGTGGCCTTGCTGCGCCAGGACAGCGCGAGCTTCCGCGATCTGTGTGCCTCGGCGGCGGGCTGGCTCGACCAGTACTTCCATGCCGGCGATCCTGCGGTCGCCGCGGCGCGGGCGGAGCTGCTGCGCCTGCAGGGGATGCAGCTGCAGCCGCCGCTGCCGGACATCAGTCGCAGCCTGACGCTGCTGCGCGCGCGCCTGGAAGCGACGCCACAATGATCCGCAACCTGCTGCTCGCGGTCATCGCGCTCGCGGCCGGCGCCGCGGCCGCGTACTACCTGCGCGAAGAGACCGGCTACGTGCTGATCCATTTTCGCGGCTGGATCATCGAGACTTCGCTGCTCGGCCTGGTGCTCGGCGTCGGCCTGGGCGTGTTCGCGCTGGGCATCGCCGCGCGCCTGATCGTCGGCAGCCTGCGCCTGCCGGAGACGATGCGTGAACTGATCAACCGCCGTCGCCGTGAACGCGCGCAGCGCTCGTTCGAGTCCGGCCTGCTGCATCTGCTCGAAGGCGACTGGAAGCGCGCGGAAGTCGAGCTGGTGCGGCGTGCCGCCGATCACCATGCCGCGCATCTGAACTATCTGGGCGCCGCGCGCGCCGCGCAGCGCCTCGGTGCGGGCGCGCGCCGCGATCACTACCTGCAGCTGGCGGCCGGCGAGGCGCCCGAGATCGAACGCGCGACGCTGCTGACCCAGGCGGAGCTGCAACTCGAGCGCGGCGAATTCGTCGCCGCGCGCGAAACCGCGCTGCGCCTGCGCAAGCTCGACGCGCGTCACCCCTACGCGGTGGAGCTGCTCGCCGAGTCGCTGTTCGGCCTGCGCGACTGGGAGGCGCTGCGCCAGCTCCTGCTCGAAGACCTTGCGAAGTCCGCGCTGACCGCGCAGCGGCGGCGGCAGATGCTCGAACAGGCCGTCGGCGAGCGCATGCGCGAAGCCGAGGGCGCAGTGCGTCTCGATCAGCTCAAGGCGCTGTGGAATGCCTTGCCCGCGGACTGCCGGCAGTGGCCGGCGCTGCGCCTGCAGTACGCGCGCAGCCTGACGCGGCTCAATGCCCAGGCCGAGGCCGCAGCGCTGGCCAGCGACGCCCTGGCGCGCGAATGGGACGCGGGACTGGCCGCGCTGTACGGCGCGCTCGAGCTGACGGACGTGCTCGCGCAGCTGGCCGCGATCGAGGAGTGGCTGACGCGCTACGGCGAGCGCCCCGAACTGCTGATCGGCGCCGGCCGCGCCTGCCTGCGCAACCGCCTGTGGGGCAAGGCGCGCAGTTACCTCGAGGCGGTCGTGCGCGTCGCGCCGACACCGGCGGCCTACCTCGAACTGGCGCGCGTCTGCGAACAGACGCAGAACGCCGAGGAGGCGCAGAAGTTTCTCCGGCAGGGGCTGGAACTGGCTTCGCAGGGTTGAGCGCGTACTCTTCCCGTTGTTTCGCGGCCGTCCATGGCGCGGCCGTGTCGATATCGGGAGAGCCCGGCCCGGCCATCCATGGCCGGGCGTTCGCCGCGGCCGACGATGCCATTCAAGGCATCGTCGAAGCGCCGCCGCTCACCCCAGGCTCGGCCAGGTCTCGAAGGCGTAGTCGAACGAGTCGTAGAACAGGTGGTCGGCATCGACGCCGGCCTTGAGGAAGGCATCCTTGCCGGCGCGCACCATGACCGGCGGGCCGGACAGATAGGCCTCGAAACCGCGCAGGTCGGGATGTTCGCGCAGCACCGCTTCGTGCACCAGACCGGACGCGCCGGTCCAGCCGGCGTCGGCTGCGGACAGCACCGGGGTGTAACGGAACCCGGCATGGGCCGCCGCCCACTGCCGCAGACGTGCGTCGAGATACAGGTCGCGCTGCGCGCGCACGCCCCAGAACAGGTGCAGCGGACGTGCGAACGCCGGGCGCGCAAAGATGTCCTGCAGCATCGCGTGGATCGGCGCGATGCCGGTGCCGCCGGCCATCATCAGCACGGGTCGCGACGAATCTTCATGCAGGTAGAACGCGCCGAGCGGGCCTTCGAAGCGCAGGATCGCGCGCTCCGGCATCTCGTGCGCGGCCCACTGCGCGAACTTGCCGCCGGGCGTGACGCGGATGTGCAGTTCGAGCGTGTCGGTGCCCGGCGCACAGGCGATCGAGAAACTGCGCCGCTTGCCGTCGTCGAGCAGCAGGTCGATGTACTGACCGGGCATGTAGCGGAAGCCGCTGTCGCGGGGCAGCTTGAGCGTCAGGCCGAGCACGTCGTGCGCGAGCCACTGCCGCGACTGCACGCGGCATGGCAGTTTGCGTGGCCGCATCGATTCGAGTTCGGCCGGCTGGTGCAGGTCGATGACCAGGTCGCTGGTCGGCCGCGCCAGGCACATCAGGATGTAGCCGGCGTCGATCTCCGCGGCCGACAGCGCCGGCGGCGGGAACGGATACTCGACACGGCCGCGCAGCACGCGCACCCGGCAGGATGCACAGCCGCCGGACTGGCAGCCGAAGGGCAGGGCCAGATGGCTGCGCAACCCGGCCTGGAGCACGGTTTCGCCTGCTTCGACCTCGAAGCTCTGCGGGCGTCCCTCCAGATACACTCGTCGGTTCATGAACGCATGCTTGGAAACGTCGATCGGGACGCCGTCCCGCGCGCTGATCGCCGGCTGCGGCGACATCGGCCTGCGCGTCGCACGCCGGCTCGCGGGATCGGGCGGCGAGGTTACGGCAATCCTGCGCGACCCGCAAAAGGCTGCGGCGCTGGAATCCGCCGGCGCGCGGGTGCGGATCGACGATCTCGATACGCCGCGCGACGCCGGGGACTGGCCGTGGCTGTTCTGGTTCGCGCCGCCGCCGGCCACGGGGGTCGCGGACACGCGCTTGCGCGCATGGCTGGCCGCGCAGCGCGGCCGCATCGGGCGCCTGATCTATGTCTCGACCTCCGGCGTGTACGGCGACTGTGGCGGACGCTGGATCGACGAGGACGAGCCGCTCAAGCCGCAGACCGACCGTGCGCGCCGTCGCGCCGACGCCGAAGCGGCGCTGACGCAGTGGAGCGCGACGACCGGCAGCGCGGTCGTCGTGCTGCGCGTGCCGGGCATCTACGGGCCGGGCCGCCTGCCGGTCGAGCGCCTGCGGCAGGGACTGCCAGTGCTGTGCGACGCAGAGGCGCCGTACAGCAATCGCATCCACGCCGACGACCTCGCCGAGGCGGCCGTGCGCGCCGCGGCGCGCGGCCGCGCCGGTGCGGCCTACAACCTCAGCGACGGCCAGCCGACGACGATGGCCGACTACTTCCGCCGCTGCGCGCAGCTGCTCGGCCTGCCGCCGCCACCGACCGTGCACCTCGACGAGGCGCGGCGTCGCTTCACGCCGGCGATGTGGTCGTTCGTGGAGGAGTCCAAGCGGCTGCGCATCGACCGCGCGCGGCGCGAACTGGGCTATGCGCCACGTCACCCGGACCTCGAACGCGGCCTGCCGTCCTGTCTGCCCCGCTGAGCGCCGGCGCTGGCGATCGGGTGCGCGTCCGGCTCACAATCGGTCCTCCAAGGACCACCGACCGGGAGTGAATCGATGGGCATGCTTCAGGAATTTCGCGCATTCGCGATGCGTGGCAACGTCATCGATCTCGCCGTCGGCGTGATCATCGGCGGGGCCTTCGGCAAGATCGTGTCCTCGCTGGTCGCGGACGTGGTGATGCCGCTGGTCGGCCTGCTCGTCGGCGGCGTCAACTTTTCCCATCTGGCGATCACGCTCAAGGACGCGGCGGGCGACCATCCCGCGGTGCTGCTCAGCTACGGCAAGTTCATCCAGGCCAGCGTCGATTTCGTCATCATCGCCTTCGCGATCTTCATCGCGATCAAGGCGATCAACCAGCTGAAGAAGAAGGAAGAGGCCGCGCCTGCCCCGGCGCCGGCGCCGAGCGCCGAGGAGAAGCTGCTGACCGAGATCCGCGACCTGCTCAAGAAGAGCTAGCAGGTTCTCTCGCTTGGATCCCGGGGCCATGGACGGCCCCGGCCTGCGCTGGACGCACGAGCGGCCGTGTCGGCTTGCGCCGCGGCTGCTGCAGCAGTTCGTGTTCGCGCGCCTTGAGCAGGCGCAGGCAGTTCTCGAAGGTGCGCGAGATGCGCGTCTGGTTGCGGATGCGCTCGATCTTCGGCCAGGTCGCGCGCTCGCCGGAGCGCACGTAGCGCTGGATGTCCTCGGGCGCGGGATTGGTGAAAGTGCGGAACACGCGGCGCGGCGTGCTGCGCGGGTAGATGTTGATGTCGCCGGAGTAACGCTGGCGCACGATGTTGTCGATCTTGCCGATCACGCGGCCACCGGCATAGGGGTCGAGGTGCTTGCGCGCCAGCCGCAGCGCACCGCTGCCGCCGTGCTTGACGAGTTCCGCCGCCAGCGGTGCGAGCCCGCGGCTGCCGCTCTGTTCGCGGTCGATCTGCGCCATGAACGGCACGATGTGCGGATTGGTCTGGCTGACGATGTAGTGGTTGACGTTGTGCAGGCGCGCCAGCCGCAGCATCGGCAGGTCGGAAGACAGGCTGCCGTCGATCCAGCGCTTGCCCGGCATGTAGGGCACGACGGCGCCTTCGTAGTTGCGCGCCTCCAGCATCACCGGCGGAAACACGCCGGGCACCGCGCAGGACGCCAGCACGGCGCGGCGCATCAGCACGTGCGGCGCGGTCAGGTAATTCAGCAGGCGGCCCTGCTGGTGCGGCTCCGACGGCGACACGGTGACACTGACGATGCGCTTGGTGCGGTCGAAGGCCTCGACGAAACTGTATTCGCCGATGTTGCTGGCCAGGCAGCGGTCGAGCTGGGCGCCGTCCATCACGGCACCGCCCCGGAGCGCCTCGCGCAGGCCCAGGGACTGGAAGGCTTCGAGGTCGAGACCCCCCGGCTGGAAGATCGCCGAGATCTCGTCGTCGAGGCGCGTGCCGACGGTGGCCGCGATGATCGAGCCGGCCGAGGAGCCGGACAGCACGCGCGGCAGCAGGTCCTGCTCGTGCAGCGCCTTGATGACGCCGAGGTGGAACATGCCCAGCGTGCCGCCGCCCGACAGCATCAGCGCCGAGCGGCCGAAGGCCGTCGCCGTGCGCTTGAAGAACTGGATCTTGTCCTCGAAGGAGAAGTCCGGGAAATCGCCGGCGCAGAGGAAATCGAGACAGCGCGCGACCTCGCCGATGTAATCCTCGATCAGCTTCTTGGTGCCGACGCGGGCGACGGCGTACAGGCCCGGGTTGGACATGTTGCCGAGGTTGCCGTGCAGTCCCTCGTACAGGTCGAAGGCGAGCTGGCGCGCGTCGCCGGCCTGCCGCAGGCGGCGCAGCTCGGCCAGGCGTTCCTTGATCAGCAGGTAGTCGAAATCCTCGCTGGTGTCGTCGAGCTTCCAGGCATCGGCGCCTTCCAGCTGGTCCAGTTCCAGCGCGATTTCGCGCCAGGACCGATAATCGGCGGCGTGGTCGAGATCCTTGAGGCGCTGGGCGAGCAGCCGGCGGGTCATGCGGGGCGGGATCCTCATCGGGACCGAGTGTAAGCGATTTTGTGCAGTGCAGAATCCGCCGGTCCGGTGGCCGGACGGGCGGCGCGGAGTGAGGCGACGGATGGACCCTGTGGTGCTGGTGCTGCTGTGGCTGCTGGTCGTCGCTCTGGTCGGCGTCGGCCTGGCCGGCGTCGTCGTGCCGGCGCTGCCGGGCGTGCCGATGATCTTCATCGGCCTGTGGCTGGCGGCGTGGATCGACGACTACACGCGCGTCGGCGCAGTGACGCTGGTGGCGCTGGGCCTCATCGTCGTGCTGGCGATCGTGGTCGATTTCGTTGCGTCGGCACTCGGCGCGCGGCGCGTCGGTGCCAGTCCGCAGGCGCTGTGGGGGGCGGTGCTCGGCAGCCTGGTCGGCGTGTTCTTCGGTCTGCCCGGCATCGTGCTCGGGCCCTTCGCCGGCGCGGTGCTCGGCGAGCTGTCGGCGCGCCGCAGCCTGGGTCAGGCGGCCAACGTCGGCATCGCGACCTGGATGGGCCTGCTCTTCGGCGCGATCGCCAAGCTGGCGCTGTCGCTGACGATGATCGGCATCTTCCTGTTCGCGTACTTCGTCTGACGGCGGTCAGCCGTCGCGCGGCACGCGCAGCGTCTGTCCGACCTTGATCAGGGTCGATCCGTCGAGGTCGTTGGCTGAGCGCAGATCGGCGACGCTGACGCCGTAGCGGCGCGCGATCGATTCGAGGGTCTGGCCCTTGCTGACCGTGTGCTGGCGGTACCCGCTCCGGGCCGGAGTGCCGCGCTGCGGAATCGTCAGCTGCTGGCCGACGCGGATCTTCTCCGACGATTCGAGACGGTTGACACGGCTCAGTTCGGCGACGCTGACGCCGTAGCGACGCGCGATCGCGGCGAGCGTGTCGCCCTGGCCGACGACATGGGTCGAGCCATCGGCCTCGCGCTGCGCGGCGGCGGCCTGCGTGCGCGTCAGCGACGGCGTCGATTCGCCGACCGCGACACTGATCGGACCGGGCCGCGTCTCCTCGCGCGGCGGGATCTTCAGCACCTGGCCGACACGCAGCGCCGAGCCGCGGATGCCGTTGGCGCGGCGGATGGCGTCGATGCTGACGCGATACTGCTTGGCGATGCCGCCGAGCGTCTGTCCCTTGTCCACCTTGTGCAGCAGGTAGAAGACACGCTGCCGGTCGAAGCGTTCGTGCGCGCCGAGCTTGGCGTAGGCGAGATCGAAGGCGCGCGCCGAACCGGCCGGCACGCGGATCAGGTGGCCGGGCGGAACATAGAGCCGGCCGTCGATCACTTCCGGGCGGTAGGCCGGATTGAGGCGGCGGAAGTCCTCGTCGCGGGCGCCGCACAGCCGGCGCAGCGTCTCGTAGGGGACGTAGTGCCGGGTTTCGACGATCTCGAACTCGATCGGGTCGTGGCCGTCGCGGTTCTCGCGCTCGCGCCACTTGCGCTCGACGTCCAGCGCGGCGAGGAACTCGGCGTAGTAGTTCTTGCCGGCGAAGCCGAAGCGCGGGTTGTCGTAGCGGTCGATCAGGTCGATCAGGTTCTTGCCGTTGGTCGCCTTCAGGCCGCGGGCGATGCCGTTGCGGCCGTGGTTGTACGCGGTCAGCGCCAGCGGCCAGTCGCCGAGCATCTGGTAGTCGTCGCGCAGGTGCCGCGCGGCGGCGTCGGTCGAGGTCCACGGATCGCGACGGTCATCGACGATCTCGTCGAGGCGCATGTAGATGCGCGCCGACGACGGAATGAACTGCCAGACGCCGGCGGCGCCGGACTTGGAATAGGCATCGAGATTGAAACTGGACTCGACGATCGGCAGGCGCGTCAGCTGCTGCGGCAGGCCGTAGTTCGAGAAGATGCGCTCCATGTACGGCAGGTAGCCGTCCGAAACCCGCAGTGCCTTCTCGGTGCGCTCCTTGATGCCGCGCTGCGTGCGGACCGTGTCGCGCATGCGCAGGAACTTGTCGTCGCCGGCGACGTCGGCGTACAGGTCGAAGATGCGCCGTTCCTCGGCGCTCATCTGCTGCGGTGCCGCGCGCTTGGCGTGCACCGCGCGGATCAGCTTCTCGAACTCGTCGCGCGCGTCCTGTTCGGCCTTCTTCCGGTAGTTGGCGAGCTGGATCTCCGACATGACCGTCGCCTGGCCGCGGAAGTCGAGCACGCGCAGGACCTTGTGCGGATATTCGGTCGAATGCACCACGCTCTGCAGTTCGGAGTATTCGGAGAACACGCGCGACCAGAACTTCACCGCCGGTGCGAGGCGCTCGTAACGCGGGAACAGCAGGTCGTCGCGCATCGCCTGCGCACCGCCGGGCAGCGTCGGGAACGGCACCGACGACAGTTCCGCTGCCTGCGGGTCGGGTACGGAGATCAGCTGCGGCGTCGCTTCGTCGGCGGTGTTCTGCGCCTGCGCGTCGAGCGCGGCGAGGATGGCCAAGGGGATCAGCAGGAGGTGGAAACTGCGGGACGCGACGACACTCACTGCATCTATTCCATCCGGGACCGGCGTGCGGCGTGGCTGCAGAAGATGTTAGGTGCAGCGCGCAGCAGCGGCAACGGTTTGATCGATTTGTGCGCAGCGCGGACCGCCGGGCGGTAAGCTAGCCGTCTGCCCGACCAAGACGACCACGATGGCGCAACCGTATCCGGCGATCGAACCCTACCGCACGTACCGGCTGCGCGTGTCGGAACTGCACGAGCTGCACATCGAGGAGTGCGGCAATCCCGACGGCGCGCCGGTCGTCTTCGTGCACGGCGGGCCCGGCGGCGGCACCGAACCCTGGCAGCGCCAGTTCTTCGATCCGCAGAGCTACCGCATCGTGCTGTTCGACCAGCGCGGCTGCGGCAAGTCCACGCCGCACGCCGAGCTGCGCGACAACACGACCTGGGACCTCGTCGCCGACATGGAGAAGATCCGCGAGCTGCTCGGCATCGACCGCTGGGTCGTGTTCGGCGGCTCGTGGGGCTCGACGCTGGCGCTGGCCTACGCGGTCACCCATCCGCGCCGCTGCAAGGCGCTGGTGCTGCGCGGCATCTTCCTGCTGCGCGAGGCCGAGATCCGCTGGTTCTACCAGGAAGGCGCGAGCTGGATTTTTCCCGACGCCTGGGAGGGCTATGTCAAGCCGATCCCGGAAGCCGAGCGCGGCGACTTCGTCAAGGCCTACTACAAGCGCCTGACCAGCCCCGATCCGGCGGTGCGGCGCGAGGCGGCGAAAGCCTGGAGCGTCTGGGAAGGCGTCACCAGCAAGCTGTTCCCGAGCAGCGAGATGGCGGCGCGTTTCGGCGAGGACCATTTCGCCGAGGCCTTCGCGCGCATCGAGTGCCATTACTTCATCAACAAGGGTTTCTTCGACCGCGACGACTACCTGCTCGCGCACGTGCACAAGATCCGGCAGATTCCCGGCGTGATCGTGCAGGGCCGCTACGACGTCGTCTGCCCGATGAAGTCGGCCTGGGATCTGCACCGCGCCTGGCCGGAGGCCGAGCTCGTCGTCGTGCCCGACGCCGGCCACGCCGCCAGCGAACCCGGCATCCTGTCCAGGCTGATCGAAGCGACGGATCGCTACCGCACGCTCTGAGCGTGCGGCATCAGAAACTGCCCTGGTGCGCGCCGGCGCCCGGCAGGTTCAGCACGCGGCCGTCGGAGAGCTTCAGCGTGGTCGGTCCGTCCACCATGAGCTCGTACTGCACCGGCGCCGACGTCAGGCAGGTGCCCGTGGTGTCGATCGTCAGCGTGGCGACATTGCCCAGGCTGCCGCCGAGATGGTTGGCCGGTACGATCGCCGTGCCCGTGGATGCGGTGCGTCCGGTGGACACCCAGGTCAGCGCCGCCGGGCCGACGCCGGCGTCCTGGGTCGATGTGAACGTCGGATCGCTGCCACCGCAGCCGCGGCTCATCAGATCGACGTCGATGTAGCCCGCGCCGCGGCCGCGGATCGCCGACACCCAGTACGCGCGGTCGTGCGTGATGCCGTACTCGGGATAGTCCAGCGACGCATCGGTGCGGTAGGTGACCCGCGCCGGATGGTGCACGCGTGCGCGTCCGGACGAGTACGCCGCTTCCTTGGCCCAGTCGTCGAGCACGGCGAAGGTCAGGTGCTCGGCCAGCGGATGGAAGAAGAATTCATGGACGACCCCGTCCGCGTTGGCGAAAGCCTGTTGCAGCGCCAGCGCGGTCGTCACTGTGACCAGTTCGTCCTCGCCGCCATACAGGTTGGCGGTCGGCACGTGACGCAGGTTGCCGATGAAGTCGATGACGTTGCCGATCGCGCCGACGCTGCTGCCCTGGTCGCCGGTCTGCGGCGGAATCGGATTGCCGGGGATCGGTGTGTTGAAGATGTCGCCGGTGAAGCCGACCCAGTTCACCGCGCCGGCGAAGCGGTCCGGGTACAGCGCGGCCATGCGCAGCGTGCCGTAGCCGCCCATCGAATAGCCGCCGGCATACACCTGGTCCGGATCGACGTCGTAGTGGTCGAGCACGTCCTGCCAGGCGTCGAGGTTGTCGCGCTCGGCGATGTCGGAGTTGAAGCCGACCGGACCCCGGCCGAGCGGCACCAGCAGGATGCGGTTGAGGTCCTCGCCGAACTGCCGCTGCATGCCCGGGGCGTTGATCAGGCTGGCGTGGTTGGCGTTGCAGCCGTGCATGACGAACTGCAGGCCGTGCGGGCCGTCCTTGGCCGGCAGGTACAGGCCGTAGGGCTGGTACTTGCCGAGGAAATGGAAGTACTGCTCGCAGGGATTGCCGGTGTCGCCGTGGCGGCCCGGCACGCCATCGACGCTGATGCCCTCGCCGGGCGGCAGCGTGTACGCCGAGGTATAGACGCGCTGATGCAGGCCGGGCGGAATCGTGTCGAGCACCGTGCGCCGCTGCACCAGATCATCGACGCGGACGGTGGCGCCGAATTCGGAGATGTCACCGGCGGCCAGAGCAGCCGCCTGCCGGTCCTCCCACCAGGTCCCGCCGGTCAGACCGTCCGTGGTGTTGGCGGCGACCAGCGCCTTGGCCTCCTCCTGCGTGCCGCGGAAGGCGACGTTCATCACCGTGCCGTCGGCCTGTGCGACCACCGCCTGCACGCGCCAGGTCGTCCCGGCCGGCCGCGGGAAGCTGCCGCTGATCCGGTTGGTCGCCGGATCGGCCTGGTCGAGGACGTGGATCTCGTCCCAGCCGGAACTGCGGATGCCCAGGCCGGGCCAGTCGCCGCCGCCGGTCGCGGTGTCGTCGTCGGTGTCCAGCGCGACGGCGACGCGCGTGGAATCGGCGGTGTACAGGGTGTTCAGCTCGGCGCGCACCCGGACCGTGCTGCCGTCCAGCCACAGTTCCAGCGTGACCAGATCGGCGGTGTTCTCCTGGCCGGCCGGATAGGTGGCGTCGCCGGCCACCGGCGAGAGCAGGCCGATCGGTGAGTTGTAGATCGGGCTGGTGTCGGCGCCGTGGTCGTCATAGACGTAGTCGCGGTAGGTCAGCACGCCGGCGCAGATCTCGGTCGTGCCGCCGATCCAGGACTGGCTGCTGCAGTTGCTGCGGTTCGAGAACGGCGTGTCCGGCGTGCCACCGGCGGGGCGGTTCGCGCCGGAACAGGCGGCGAGCAGGCCGACGGCCAGCAGGGCGACCGATGGACGCGCGCGGCGCGGCAGGATCTTGGACATGGCTCTCCACCCCGTATCGTTGTGCGGCGGAGTGTGCCGCTTTTGGGCGGCCGCGGGAATCCCGCGTTCAGTCCATCGCGCCCAGCGCGGATGACGGCACCGCGGTCCGCCGCGGCAGGCGGAACAGCAGCAGCAGCGGCAGGGCCAGCAGCACGACCAGCGCGATCGCGCGGAAGTCGGCGATCAGCGCGAGCATCGCCGCCTGCCGCTGGACCTCGGCCTCGATCAGCGCCAGCCCGGCACTCGACGCGAGCCCCCCGTCGGCGTTGACGTATTGCGCCATCGCCGGATTGAACACGTTGACGTGCTCGACCAGCGCGGCGTGTGCCGCCTGCGTGCTGCGGCTCAGGTAGGCCACGCACAGGGCGAGGCCGATGCTGCTGCCGATGTTGCGCACCAGGCTGAACAGCGCGGTCGCGTCGGCACGGTCGCGGGGTTCCAGCGTCGCGAAACTCAGCGTGCTCAGCGACACGAACATCATCCCCAGGCCGATGCCCTGCAGCACGCCGGAACCGATGATGTCCCGCATCGTCACGTCGAGGCTGAAGCCGGACATCCACAGCAGCGACGCCGCGGAACAGAACAGCCCGGCGACGATGGTCACGCGCGGATCGAGGCGGTGCAGCAGACGCCCGCAGACCAGCATCGCCAGCATCGTGCCGACGCCGCGCGGCGCCATGACCAGACCGATCAGCACGACCGGATAGCCCTTGAGATTCTGCAGGAACGGTGGCAGCAGCGCGGAGGTCGCGAGCATCACGACGCCGACGACGCCGATCATCAGCAGGCCGGCGACGAAGCCGCGGTCGCGGAACAGCCGTGGCGGCAGGAACGGTCGCGGCGCGGTCAGCGTGTGGGCGACGAACAGGTACAGGCCCAGCACCGCGAGCACCGCCTCGACGACGATCTCCGTCGAGCCGAACCAGTCCTGGGTCTCGCCGCGGTCGAGCATCAGCTGCAGGCTGCCGATCGCCAGGCTGAGGAACACGAACCCGGTCACGTCGAGGCGCGCCGCGCGCTGCGGCGCGGTCGCCGGCAGCGCCGCCGTCAGCGCCGCGGCGGCAAACAGGCCGATCGGCAGGTTGATGTAGAACACCCAGCGCCAGTCGTAGTGCTCGGTGAGCCAGCCGCCGAGCGTCGGGCCGAGAATCGGGCCGATCATCACGCCCATGCCCCACAGCGCCATCGCCGGGCCGTGGCGCTCCGGCGGATAGCTGTCGAGCAGCACGGTCTGCGACAGCGGCACCAGCGCGGCGCCGAACAGGCCCTGGAGGATGCGGAACGCGACGATCTCGTTCAGCGAGCCGGCCAGGCCGCACAGAATCGACGCGAGCGTGAATCCGAGCACCGCGGTGACGAACACCTGCTTGCGGCCGAAGCGCAGCGCCAGCCAGCCGGTCGGCGCGGTGGCGATCGCCGCGGCGACGATGTACGAGGTCAGCACCCACGCGATCTGGTCCTGCGACGCCGACAGTGCGCCCTGCATGTGCGGCAGCGCGACGTTGGCGATCGTCGTATCCAGCGTCTGCATGACCGTCGCGGCCATCACCGCGATCGTCACCAGCGCGCGCGACGGGGCGCGTGTCATCGTGGCGCCTGAGCTCAGCGCGTGCCGGCCTGGGCGTCGTTGAGGCCCAGCGTGCGCAGCGCCAGCAGCGCGCGCGGCGCGTGGCCGGTATCGACGCGGATCACCGCGCTCATCCCGGCCCGCAGTGGCGGCTCGTCGCCTTCGTGCCGCAGCTGCACGCGCACCGGGATGCGCTGCACGACCTTGACCCAGTTGCCGCTGGCGTTCTGCGGCGGCAGCAGCGAGAACTCGGCGCCGGTGGCCTGGCCGATGCTGGCGACGGTGCCCTGCCAGACATGCCCGGGATAGGCGTCGATGGCGACACGCACCGGCTGGCCGGCGCGCACGCGCTCCAGCTCGGATTCCTTGAAGTTGGCCTCGACCCAGGACTCGTCATCGGCGACCAGTGCGAGCAGCGGCAAGCCCGGCATCGCGTAGGTGCCCGGTTCCGGGACCTTGCTGGCGACACCGTCGATCGGTGCGCGCACCGTCGTGCGTTCGAGATCGAGCTGTGCCTTGTCCAGTGCCGCTTGCGCCGCGAGCCAGGCCGGATGCCGCTCGGTCGGCGCATCGGCGTCGCCGTTGAGGTTCGCGGTCGCCTGGTCGAGATCGTGCTCCAGCTCCGCCACGCGGTTGTGCGCGACTTCGTAGTCGTGGTGCGCCGCGTCCAGCGCCGAACGCGCGACCACGCGCTGGCGGAACAGTTCTTCGACGCGCCGCTGCTGCGTGCGCTGGTAGTCCAGATCGCTGCGCGCGCGCGAGAGCGCGGCGGCTTTCTGGCCGTAGGCGGCACGCAGCGACTCGATGTGGATGCGCGTCTGCAGCAGGTTCGCCTGCGCCTGCGCGACGGCGACCTCGAACGGGCGGCGGTCGAGCTGCAGCAGCGGCGTGCCGCGGCTCACCGGCTGATTCTCGGCGACGAGCACCTGCGCGACCGCTCCGGCGAGTTCGGCACTGACGTTGACCTTGTTCGACTTGACGTAGGCATCGTCGGTCGAGACATAGCGGCCGCCGAACAGCCAGAGGCCGGCAGCGATCAGCGCGACGGTGGCGGGGCCGGCGATCAGCAGCGGCCTGCGCCAGCGCGGCGGCAGCAGCGATCGGTCGGCGGGAGCAGGGGATTCTTCGCTCATGGCATCACTCGTGGGACATCGCGGCCTGCGCGTCGGCATCCGCGGAAGAAAGATTGTTCTTGACGCGCGCGAGCAGCTGCTCGAACTGGCGGCGCTCGCCCTCACTGAGACCGCGCAGCGCCCGTTCACGGGTCTGCGCGGCGAGGCGGGCCAGCTCGGCCAGCACCGGCTCGGTGGATTCGGTCAGGTGCACGCACTGCGCGCGGCGGTCGGTCGCATGCGCTGTGCGGCGGATCCAGCCGGCCTTCTCCATGCGGTCGAGCAGCTGGGTGACGGTGACCGGATGCACCTCGAGGCGCTCGGCCAGCGCCGCCTGCGTCAGGCCGGGCTCGCGGTGCAGCTGCGCGATCGCGCTCCATTGCGCCTGCGTCAGGCCCAGATGCTGTGCGCGCCGCCTGAAGTCCTGGCGGATCAGGCGGCCGACGTCGAGCACCAGCGAGCCGATCGTGACCGGGGGAAGGCGGGTCTTGGACATGATGATAGTGTACTAATCATAAGTACACTAATCAAATGCGTGCCGGTTGTCAGTCGTCCAGCGTGATGCCCTGGTCCTTCTTGACCGCTTCGAGCACGAGGCTGGAGCGCACGTCCTTCACGCCGGGCAGGCCGATCAGCACTTTCATCGAGAACTCGGCGAAGGCCTGCAGATCCGGCACCGAGACCTGCAGCAGGAAATCGAGGTCGCCGGTCATCACATAGCAGGCGCGCACCTCCGGCCGGCGGCGGATCGCCTCCTCGAAGGCCAGCGTGACGTCGCGCGACTGGCGCTCGATCGACACGCGCACGAAGGCCTCGACCTGCCGGCCCAGTGCGACCGGGCTGAGCACCGCCGCATAGCGCTCGATCACGCCGGAGTCCTCCAGCCTGCGCACGCGGCGCTGGCAGGCGGTGGGCGACAGCGCGACGCGTCCGGCCAGCTCGACGATCGGCAGGCGCCCGTCGCGCTGCAGCTCACGGAGGATGCGCCGGTCGGTGCGGTCGAGATCGGTGTGCATGAAATCACTAAAAAATGTTGTATTGACGCAGAATAGCACCACAAAGCGACGTTATCAGGTGTGAATGTGCAGTCATCCGGCGCCCGTCCGGCGCTAAAGTACACGCACGCATGGCCACGGAACGGAGGAGACCATGTACGGCGCCAACACCGACAGCGAGCTGCGCGGCGACTATTCGCGTGCCCGCAGTGATTTCACCGTCGAGCAGTCCTGGCACGCCTACAGTGAGGCCGACCACGCGCTGTGGCGGCACCTGTACGCGCGCCAGTCGCAGCTGGTGCCGCAGTACGCCTGCCGCGAGTTCGCCGACGGACTGGCCCGTACCGACTGCGCCGATGCCGTCCCCGATCTCGCGCGCGTCAGCACGGCGCTGCAGCGCGCCAGCGGCTGGTCGCTGGTTGCGGTGCCGGGCTTCATCCCGGACGAGCAGTTCTTCCGCCACATCGCCGCGCGCCGCTTCCCGGTGACGGTGTGGCTGCGCACGCCCGAGGAGTTCGACTACCTCGTCGAGCCGGACATCTTCCACGACTTCTTCGGCCACGTGCCGATGCTGTTCGACCGCCGGTTCGCCGACTTCGTGCAGCGCTACGGCGAGCAGGGGCTGAAGGCACTGGACGCCGGTGCGCTGCCGATGGCGGCGCGGCTGTACTGGTACACAGTCGAGTTCGGCCTGATCGACGCCGGTGACGGCCTGCGCGCCTACGGCGCCGGCATCCTGTCCTCGGGCGGCGAGACGCCATACTCGGTGGAGAGCGCGGAGCCGCTGCGTGTGCGCTTCGACATGGCGCGCTGCATGCGCACGCGCTACAGGATCGACGCCTACCAGAAGACCTATTTCGTGATCCGCTCGTTCGACGAGCTCGCCGACGCGATGGCGCAGCCGCTGGCGCCGCTGATCGAACGCCTGCGCGCCGAGCCGGAACTGGAGCCCGACCGGCTGTATCCGGGCGACGTGCCGGTGGCGCCGCGCGCCGCGCGGCTCGCCGCCTAGATCCCTGTGATCGTCATGCCCGCACGGGCGGGCCTCCAGTACCGCCGGCGCGCGGCTGGATTTCCGCCTTCGCGGGAATGACGTGAAGCGCAAGTCAGACTAAAGTCCCCGTACGCATCGGGGCGGAGAACCATTCGCCATGAGCAAGACCCAGACGCTCAACCCGCTCGGCACCGACGGCTTCGAGTTCGTCGAATTCACTGCGCCGAGCGCCGCCGGCATCGCGCAGCTGCACGCGCTGTTCGAGATGATGGGCTTCACCGCGGTCGCCCGGCACCGCAGCAAGGACGTCACGCTCTACCGCCAGGGCGACATCAACTTCCTGGTCAACGGCACGCCGTACACGCACTTCGAGCAGTTCGCCAAGGCACATGGTCCGAGTGCCTGTGCGATGGGCTGGCGCGTCAAGGATGCAGTCTCGGCCTACGCGCATGCGGTCGCACAGGGCGCGGTGCCGTTCGACACCAGGCCCGGCCTGATGGAGCTGCGCCTGCCGGCGGTCTATGGCATCGGTTCGAGCGTGCTCTACCTGGTCGATCGCTACGGTCCGCAACAGTCGATCTACGACGTGGACTTCCGCTTCTTCGACGGCGTCGAGCGCCATCCCGTCGGCGTCGGCCTGCGCGAGATCGACCATCTGACGCACAACGTCGAGCGCGGCAACATGGACACCTGGGCCGGGTTCTACGAGCGCATCGGCAACTTCCGCCAGATCCGCTACTTCGACATCGAAGGCAAGCTCACCGGCCTGGTGTCGCGGGCGATGACCTCGCCCTGCGGCAAGATCCGCATCCCGATCAACGAGTCGGCCGACGACAAGAGCCAGATCGAGGAATTCCTGCGTCAGTACCGCGGCGAGGGCATCCAGCACATCGCGCTGTCCACGAACGACATCTACAAGACCGTCGAGGCGCTGCGCGCGCGCGGCGTGCAGTTCATGGACACGCCGGACACGTACTACGACAAGGTCGATCAGCGCGTGCCCGGCCACGGCGAGCCGCTGGCGCGGCTGCGCGAGCTGCGCATCCTGATCGACGGCGCGCCGGTCGAAGGCATCCTGCTGCAGATCTTCACCAGCACCGTGATCGGCCCGATCTTCTTCGAGATCATCCAGCGCAAGGGCAACGAAGGCTTCGGCGAAGGCAACTTCAAGGCGTTGTTCGAGTCGATCGAGGACGACCAGATCAAGCGCGGCGTGCTCAAGACCGAAACGGCATGACGCCATGAAAAAGTGGATCTACCGCCCGATCGTCGAAGGCCTGGCTTCGCGTCAGGCGCACGCCGATCTGCCCGCGGGCAGCGTCGAGCGCGAGCTGGGCAAGGAAGGCTTCTTCGGCCCGGCGACGCACATGATCCATCCGCGGCCGCCGACCGGCTGGACGCGCTGGGAGGGTCCGCTGCGCCCGCGCGCCTTCGACCTCAACAAGCTCGGCGCGACCGGGCCGTCGCCGTGGGACGCGCACGCGGTACTGCACAACGCCCACGTCCGTCTGCGCCACTGGGTCTGTCCGCGGTCGATGGACGAGCTGGCGCGCAACGCCGACGGCGACGAGCTGCTGTTCCTGCACGCCGGCAGCGCCGAGTTGTATTGCGACTACGGCCACCTGAGCCTCGTCGCCGGCGATTACCTCGTGCTGCCGCGCGGCACGATGTGGCGCATCGAGTGCGCGCAGCCTTCGACCTGGCTGCTGATCGAGGCGACGAACTCCAGCTATCAGTTGCCGGACAAGGGTCTGGTCGGCGAACACGCGATCTTCGATCCGGCGCTGTTCGACTATCCGCGCATCGACGAGGACTTCAAGGCGCAGCAGCAGGGCGCCAGCGCCGCGCGCGACTGGCAGGTGCGGATCAAGCGTTCGAACCAGCTGTCGACGGTGACCTATCCCTACAATCCGCTTGACGCGCTCGGCTGGCACGGCACGCTGATGCCGGTGCGCATCAACGTGCGCGACATTCGTCCGCTGATGTCGCACCGCTACCACCTGCCGCCGTCGGCGCACACAACCTTCGTCGCGAATCGTTTCGTCGTCTGTACCTTCGCGCCACGGCCCTTCGAGACCGATCCGGGCGCGCTCAAGGTGCCGTTCTTCCACAACAACGACGACTACGACGAGGTGCTGTTCTATCACGCCGGCGACTTCTTCTCGCGCGACAACATCCGTCCCGGCATGCTGACGCTGCACCCCTGCGGCTTCACCCACGGTCCGCATCCGAAGGCGCTGCAGAACATGCTCGTGCAGAACAAGCCGGCGACCGACGAGTACGCGGTGATGATCGACACGCGCGACGCGCTCGACACCGGCGAGATCGCGACGGCGATTGAGTGGACCGGCTATCACCAGTCCTGGACAGGCGGCTAGATAGCAGCCTATGGCGGCCATTCTCCGCAGCATCACGTTTGGGAATAGAACGCCGCAGAAGTTCCACGCTCGGCGACGCAGCATCCTTCAGTCTGTTTCCCCTCGGCGTTGGCCTCGCCTTACTCGCCGGCGCCGTGTTCGCGCTGATAGAACAGATCGCCGCGAGAGCAATGCGGCGCTGAGCTTGAGCCTGCTTCGCCGTCAGCTAGCAGCACACAACTCAACCCCGGCTATAGGTTAGCTCGAGAACCGGGCGCATCGACGGATCCACGCTGTTCGAGCTGTAGAAACCACGCAGCGCATAGGACCCGGTATCAGGAGAAAGAAGAATCCAGCCGAAGTTTTCTTCCGGGCTGTTGACCCACGACTGGACCGTCGTATTCATGTTTCCATCGCCGCCCGAGTTCTCCAGGCAGACCCTCCCCGCAGTTTCCGTAACCTGCTGAACAGAATCAGCGTCAACCGCAAAATCGCCGCCCGGAGTCTCCCAACTTTCCCATGCTCCGGTTCCCGTGTGAAACCAAGTGACGTCCCCGCTCGACGCCATCACCCCGCTGCGCTCATTCCCCGACGCTGCGGTCGGACCTTCGTTCCACGCCTTGACTATCCGGTGCAGTTCGATGGAGATGGTTGCCTCCAGCGCCTGAGACACTGAAAAGCAGAGCCTGCTTCCCGCGATTAGCGCACCCTCCGGCAATGCCTGATCAACTGAAAAATGGATCACCGTCCGCCGTGTCGGGTCGCTTGGTCTTGCGCTAACGAGCAGTTGTTGCCCCTGGCCGTTGGCCACATCGCCCGTCTCATATATGACCGCATCTGCATCGGCCTGCACATCAACACGCTCAAAGCGGTCGCCCAATGGTGGCGATGGAGTTGGCGTGTTGCTCCCAGCGCCGCCGGAACTGTTGCAGGCCTGCAAGGGGCATAGGCCTGCAACAGCCATGATGAGGATCAACATACGCTGCCGGCCAAGGTGAGTGGCAGTATTGCGATTCATATTGAGATCTTCCAGCGACATCGGCGCGCTCGCACTGAACTGGACTGCACACCTCAATCCGTGTCGGCCTCCCAGTAGCTGTTGGGAACAGTCGCGCGAAAGGAATAAGCTCCGCTGGTCCAGCAGTCTCCGTATGGGCCCAGTTGGGACGTATCCGAGGTTGTGAGGTTGCTCCAAGAGTTCGTGCCACGGTCGTACCACTGAATGGCCTTGCTTCGAATGTTCGGGAATCTAGGACAGATAACCGCCTGCTCCGGGTTATCCATGATCCCGTAGGACTCCCACATGGTCCAACCGTTTTCGTAAGGTCCAGCTCCGCAGACCGGGGTAGTTTTTTCTTCCCATCGACCAAGTTGGAAATTGTAGAGCACACCAATCCAGCAATCTTGGCCGTTCTGATAGACCTCGTGAAAGAATGTCAGTTCGCCGTCATAAATGCGGACGTATCGATCTGTCCATCTCGTGTCGATGAACTCAAAAACCTGCCAACCCTGTTCTTCACAGTGGTCCCAGAAACCGTGAGCGTGAACTGTTTCGGGAAATCCTTCGTACCGATAGTGCACTGTGGTTGCCTCGACACAAGAGCCGCGCGGCATGTCTGTCGGGGCGTAGATGACCGCACCAATAGCTTCATTCGGAATTGAAAAATCGAGCTGAGCATCATTCCCGGCGAATAGCCCAGCGCCCTTTCGCACCCAGAATCCTCTATCTCCCGATCCCGGGAGAAACGTGGGTGTTGGAGTTAACGCAAGCGGAAGCGGGTTTGCGGCCAGCTTCGTGATCGCACGGGGCGGATACGGCAGGGGCGCCGATAGATCGTCAACAGCGTTTGAGGATTGTCGCTCCACCATCGGCGCGACATACAGGTCGCCGTGCTTCGTCGGGTTATATGGCTCCGGCGGTAGCGTGATCGGTTGGTCCACCGGAACAGGCTCCCCCATAGTCAAATACTGAGGCGATTCAGCCGCGCTGACGATTATGCTCGTGAATAGATATGCAATCAGCAGCGCACCTGGCGACAGGTATCTTGTCAAAGGCATTGGACTTCCCTCCAAAAATAAGCTGATCTGATCTTCGGAGCGGGCTTCCCCAAGCTCGGCCTGATACTGTGTGCGAAGTGCCTTACAGGCAATTGGCCATTCGGCCATATTGCGCAACACATTGAACTTGTGCTAAGCGGACAGTCGGGGCTGCCCTTCCGGCCATGCCTTCGATGCTTCTGCGCCATGTGCCGCGCCCACCGCCGCGACTGGTGCTGTAGGCAAGCGGCTGACCAAGAGCAGCGCCTCAAGCGCAAAAACACCTAAGGGGAGTTCCGGTAGCCGAGCGCGGCCGAAACGCCGAAAATCGGCGCATGAAACTCGCCACGCTCAAGGACGGCACCCGCGACGGGCGCCTGGTCGTCGTCTCGCGCGATCTGGCGCGCTGCAT
>NZ_JBEAAM010000022.1:0-66380 GCF_040066175.1 Fontimonas sp. SYSU GA230001 | reverse complement strand
CATCCTCCGATGATCCCGCCGCCCCGCCGGCCTTTCAGGCTCACTTCACGTTGGAATCACGCACCCCCTTCAGGCTCATGTGTCATTGGAAGAGGCTCGGCCTTGCCCGCAGTGATGCGGCGGGCCTATAGTGAAGCCGCACAGGAGATGGCATTCCTCCTAGAACCGCCATGACGGCTGATGATGCCTACCCCGCCTGCACAGGGCGCGGTAGGCATGACTCGACGGCCGTGCGCGTCGGCGTGTGCCCCCGGCCCTGACAGGTTCCAGCCACGTCAGGAGCGCCGATGAACATTCCAGGATTGCAGACAGACCCGATCCGCGGCACTCGCCGTGCCGGGGGTGCGCCATGACCGACGTCTGGGCGCTGGCCGCACTCTGGCTCGGCCTGGCGCTGATCGCCACGCTGGTGTCGATCTGGTTCCGTGTCGCCACCGCGCTGTCGGAGATCGTCGTCGGCATCATCGCGCAGCTGATCATCGGCGCCCTGATCGGCGCCGCCGCGCTCGGCACCGACGAGTCCTGGATCAAGTTCCTGTCCGGCACCGGGGCGATCGTGCTGACCTTCCTCGCCGGCACCGAGCTCGACCCGGTGGTATTCCGCAGCAAGTGGAAGGAGGCCAACGCGGTCGGCCTGATCGGCTTCTTCGCGCCGTTCCTCGGCTGCGCGGCGGTCGCGCACTGGGTGCTCGGCTGGAGCGGTCCGGCGAGCTGGCTGACCGGGGTCGCGCTGTCGACGACTTCGGTGGCGGTGGTCTATGCGGTGATGCTGGAGTTCGGCCTCAACAAGACCACCTACGGCAAGACCGTGCTCGCGGCCTGCTTCGTCAATGATCTGGGCACGGTGCTGGCGCTGGGCTTCATCTTCTCGCCGTTCACGGTCAAGACGCTGGTGTTCTTCGGCGTCAGCGTCGTCGTCTTCTCGATCCTGCCGTGGCTGACGCCGCGCTTTTTCAAGCGCTACGGCGACCGGCCATCGGAGCTGGAAGCGAAGTATCTGCTGCTGGTGCTGTTCGGCATGGGTGCGCTGGCAACCTGGGCCGACAGCGAGGCGGTGCTCCCGGCCTACATCTTCGGCATGGTGCTCGCCGGCACCGTCGGCAAGGATCATGCGCTGATCCGGCGCCTGCGCACGCTGACCTTCGGCATGTTGACGCCGTTCTACTTCATCCGCGCCGGCTCGTACGTCTCGGTGCCGGCGCTGGCCGCCGCGCCCGGCGTGTTCCTCGTGCTGCTGCTGGCGAAGATGGCGACCAAGTTCGTCGGCGTCTATCCGGTGACCAAGTACTACAAGTCGCCGCCCAAGGAGGCGATGTACACGACGCTGCTGATGTCCACCGGACTGACCTTCGGCAGCATCTCGGCGCTGTTCGGCCTGACCCACGGTGTGATCGACCAGGCGCAGTACTCGATGCTGATCGTCGCCGTGATCGCCAGTGCGGTCGTGCCGACGCTGATCGCCAATGCGTTCTATCTGCCGCGTCATCTGCTGGCGGGACCGGCCAAGCCCGCGCCGACGGCGGCGGCTTTGGAGTCCAGCGAAGGAGCATCCTCATGACCCAGCGTCTCGTTGTTGGTTACGACGGTTCCGAATCGGCGGGCCACGCGTTCGACTTCGCGCTCGACCTGGCGCAGAAGCTCGGCGCGAGCCTGCTCGTCATCGCCGTCGCGCAGCCGCCCGACCTCGCCGAGGACGTCGAGACCGAGGCGGTCCTGGAGCATGCCGAGACGCACTTCAAGGCGAGCTTCGCCGCGATGAAGCACCGCGCCGCGGCGGCCAAGGTCACGGCGCACTTCGAGGTCGTCGTCGGTCATCCCGCCGAGCAGCTCGTCGCCCGCGCCGAGAAGCACCAGGCGCACATGATCGTGCTCGGCCACCGCGGCAAGAGCCTGTTCGAGCGGCTGATGGTGGGTTCGGTGTCCAAGCGCGTCGTCGAGTACGCACACTGCGCCGTCGTCATCGTGCGCTGATCCGATGCCGTCGAGCGCCGCCGCCGATCCCGTCGAAGCGCTGCAGGATCTGCACGAGGGGCCCAACCGGCTCGCCGGCGTGGTCGCGCTGGTCCGGCGGCGCTGCGCCGAAGCGCCTGACGTGCTGCGCGAGACACGCGCGCGCCGGTCCTTGTCGAACGTTCTGGCTCGGCCTGCTGCGCCTGCCGGAAGCGGGACGCACATGACGCAGCTCGTCCTCGGCATCCTGCGCGCGCAGCGGCGCTTTGCCGGGCGCGGCGCGGCTTCATTACCATTTTCCCGATAAGGAGCAGACATGGGTGGCATGGCTTTGGTGGCGGTGGGGAGCGGCGCGGTGCTCGGCGCGTGGCTGCGCTGGTGGCTGGGCATGCGCCTCAATCCGCTGTTTCCGACGCTGCCGCTGGGCACGCTCGCCGCCAACATCATCGGCGGCTACGTCATCGGCGTGGCCGTCGGTGCCGTGGCCGCGCAGGCCGGCATGAGTCCCAATGTCCGCCTGTTCGTCATGACCGGATTCTGTGGCGGCCTGACCACTTTCTCGACGTTTTCGGCCGAGACCGTGTCCCTGCTGTCGCGCGGCCAGTTCGCGTGGGCCTTCGGCGCGATCGCCATTCACGTGACCACGTCACTGGCTGCCACGGCGCTCGGCATCCTGTCGATGCGCCTTCTCTTCACCAAGATCGGAGCGACCCCATGAACGAACCCGGACGCGACTGGCGCGCGCACTCGATCGAAGGCGTCTTCCTGCGTTTCCTGGTGCACGAGAACCGCAAGCACCGGCACACGCTGGTGTACGAGTGGCTGCTGCAGACGGCGCGCCGGCTCGGTATCCACGGCGGATCGGCCTACCGCGGCATCGCCGGATTCGGCCGCCACGGCGTGCTACACGAGCAGCACTTCTGGGAGCTGGCCGGCGACATGCCCGTGGAGATCCGCTTCGTCTGCCGCGAGGCGGAGGCCAACCGTCTGCTCGACGCGGTGGAGGCCGAGCAGCTGTCGATCTTCTACGTCATCGGTCCCACGCGCTTCGGCATCGCCGGGGCGCACAAGGACGAATGGGAACGCTTGATGGCGTCCGAGATGTAGGCGCGGAGACGACGGCCATGAGCGCGATCGCTTCGATCCACGCCCGCGAGATCCTCGACTCGCGCGGCAATCCGACCGTCGAGGTGGACCTGCGCCTGCGTGACGGCAGCTTCGGCCGCGCCGCCGTGCCGTCCGGTGCCTCGACCGGCGAGCGCGAGGCGGTCGAGCTGCGCGACGGCGAGCGTGAGCGCTACGGCGGCAAGGGGGTGCGCAAGGCCGTCGCGCACGTCAACCAGACCATCGGCCGCGAGCTGCACGGCCTCGAACCGGTGCAGGCCGAGATCGACCGCCGCTTGATCGAGCTGGACGACACGCCGACCAAGGCGAACCTCGGCGCCAACGCGATGCTGGGCGTGTCGATGGCCCTGGCGCGCGCCATCGCGGCGAGCCGCGGCCGCGCGCTGTACGAGACGCTGGTCGCGGAGTCCGCGCCGCTGCTGCCGGTGCCGATGTTCAACGTGCTCAACGGCGGCGCCCATGCCGACAACACCGTCACCTTGCAGGAGTTCATGATCGCGCCGGTCGGTGCGCCGACGTTCGCCGAGGCGCTGCGTTACGGCGCCGAGACCTATCACGCGCTCAAGGCGCTGCTCAAGCGTCGCGGCCTGTGCACCGCGGTCGGCGACGAAGGCGGCTTCGCGCCCGACCTCGACGCCGACGTCGCCGCCATCGAACTGATTCTGGAAGCGGTCGCACACGCCGGACTCAAGCCCGGCAAGGACGTCGTGCTGGCGCTCGATCCGGCGGCGAGCGAGTTCTACGAAGGCGGCCTGTATGTCTTCCGCGGCGGCGCGGTGCGTACGCGCACGTCGGAACAGATGGTCGATCTGTACGCGGACTGGCTGCGCCAGTTCCCGATCTGGTCGATCGAGGACGGCGTCGCCGAGAACGACGCGAAAGGCTGGGCGCTGATCAGCGCACGGCTCGGCGCGCAGGTGCAGCTGGTCGGCGACGACAACTTCTGCACCAACCCGGCGATCATCCGCCGCGCGATCGCACAGAACATCGCCAGCGCGGCGCTGATCAAGCTCAACCAGATCGGCACCGTCACCGAGACGCTGGAGGCGATCGCGGTCGCGCAGGCTGCCGGTTACGGCACGGTGATCAGTCACCGTTCCGGCGAGACCGCCGACGACTTCATCGCCGATCTCGCCGTGGCGACGGCCGCCGCGCAGATCAAGACCGGCGCGCCGGCGCGCGGCGAGCGGCTCGCCAAGTACAACCAGTTGCTGCGCATCGAGGAGGCGCTGGGCGGCGCGGCGCAGTACGCCGGACGCCGCTTCGCCGCCGCCGGCGGCTTTTGCGCCGCGAAAGCCCGCGGGGGCTGAGATGAGCGCGGCCGGCGGCATCCGCGTGCAGATCCCCGAGCGCGGCGTGCGCGAGTTCACCGATCTGGTCTGCGACTTCAACGGCACGCTGGCGCTCGACGGCGCACTGCTGCCGGGTGTCGCCGAGCGGCTGCACCAACTCGCCGACCGGCTGCGCATCACCGTGCTGACCAGCGACACCTACGGCACCGCGCGCGCGGCGCTGGCGGAGCTGCCGGTCGCGGTCGAAACGGTGCGCAGCGGCCGCGACAAGGCGCGCTGGCTGTCGGGCAAGACCGGGGTCGTCGCCATCGGCAACGGCCAGAACGACATCGCGATGATGTGGCTTGCCGACCTGACCGTCGCGGTGATCGGCCCCGAGGGCGTCGCGCCCGACCTGCTGCGTCACGCGCACCTCGCGGTGCGCGACATCACCGACGCGCTCGATCTGCTGCTGCATCCGCAGCGCCTGGCTGCGACGCTACGGCTTTGACGGGGGTCCATCGGGCCGCGGCGCCGGGCTGGACGCGCATCCACGAACACCACAGTGTGCGCTTGCGGCGCACATCATGATGTTTGAGAACCGATGCATGCGCACCACGTTGACTCTGAGTGACGACGTCGCGGTTCGCCTGCGGCGGCTGCGTGGGCGCGGCACGCACCGCATCGGTCTGCCGCGGCCCAGCCTCTGCTCGGATTCCTGCGCATCAGTCCAACGCGCGCGTGTTCGGCCGGCCGCTGACCATCGAACGGGCCTGGGATCAGGTCGTCGAATGGCTGAGTCTGCGCAACGTCTGGATTCCGCATCCGACGGCAAGGCACGGCGCCGTGCTCGGTGGACTGCTCGCCGCCGCGCACGCCGTGGAACACGGGCTGGAGCTGTGCTCGACCGACGCCGATTTCGCTCGCTCCCCGGCGGTCCGCTGGCGCAATCCCCTGAAGAGCGTCTGAAGCCCGGACCCCCTGGCCGCGGATCCGGTCAGTGCCGCTGCACGCGTGCCAGCGCCGCGGTGCCGGCCGCCATCAGCAGCGCCGCCAGGCCGAAGCCGAGGACCGGCGAGGCGGCGGTCCAGACCACGCCGACGGTCGCGCTGGACAGGAACTTGGCGCCGCCGTTGACCGTCCCCAGCGCGCCGTAGCCGGTCGCCAGCCGGTCGGACGGGACCATCGCGGCGGTGACGGTGGATTCCAGCGCCTCCTGGACGGCGACGTACAGGCCGGCGACGACGAAGATCACGCACCACACGGCCAGCGCGTCGATCCGCAGCCAGAACGCCAGCGCGGTGAGCAGCGCCGTCAGCGTGCCGAGCACGTAGCCGGCTACCAGAACCGGCTGGTGGCCGAGGCGATCCGCCGCGGCGCCGATCGGGTAGGACAGGGCGACCTGCACGAGGTTGCGGCCGACGTAGAGCAGGCCCGCCACCTGCGCGGCGTGGACGACGCCCATGGCCGGCGTCAGCGCCTGCGTCGCCGCGAGGATCAGCAGGCTGTGCGAGAAGTCGCCGATGCCGAACAGGCCGACGGCGCCCAGATAGCGCTTGAAGCGCAGCGGCAGGCCGCGCAGCGTGCTGAACAGGCGCAGTGCGGGATTGGGAGAGTGCTGCGGATCCTGCACCAGCGTCAGGAACGCGAGCACGGCCAGCGCGCCGGGAATCACCGACAGCCACAGCACGAGGCGGAACGGCCCGGCGGGATCGTCCCAGTCCAGCCCGTGTGCCCAGCCGAGCAGCCCCACGCCGAGCAGCGGGCCGAGCACCGCGCCGATCGTGTCGGCGGCGCGATGGAAGCCGAACGCGCGCCCGCGTGTCTCGGGCCGCACCGCCTGGATGACGATGGCGTCGCGCAGCGGCCCGCGCAGGCCCTTGCCGAACCACGACACCAGCCGGCCGAGCAGGATCAGCGGCCAGCCGGCGGCCAGCGCGATCAGCCCCTGGCCGAGCGGCGTCAGGCCGTAGCCGACCAGGACCAGCAGCTTGCGGTGGCCGAGCTTGTCGGCGACGTAGCCGGACAGCAGCTTGGT
This sequence comes from Fontimonas sp. SYSU GA230001, assembly GCF_040066175.1. Classification (NCBI taxonomy): domain Bacteria; kingdom Pseudomonadati; phylum Pseudomonadota; class Gammaproteobacteria; order Nevskiales; family Nevskiaceae; genus Fontimonas; species Fontimonas sp. SYSU GA230001. The sequence goes on along the minus strand of NZ_JBEAAM010000022.1, from coordinate 59,996 downwards.
GAAGCTCGCCACCGCGTCCGCCGTGCCTTCGATGACGCCGAGCACCGCGGCCGGGATGCCGAGCACGGCGAGGAAGCCGGGCAGGATCACGGTCGTGGTCTCGTAGCAGAAATCACCGAGCGCGCTGGTGATGCCGGCGCCGGCAACGGTGCGGTTGAGCCAGCGTGGTGGCGGCGCGGAGCTGGCGGTCATCGGCGTGTCCCGGGCGTGTTCATTCATGGTGCTGGTTTTCCGTGGCGTGTTCGATCGCGTGTACGCGTCCGGCGAAAAGCCGGTCGTACAGCTCCGGGCCGTGGCTCGACGGCTGCGGCGCGCCTTCGATCACGCGGAAGGTCGGGACGCCGTCGGCGCCGACTTCGGCGCGCACGAAGCCGCAGTCGCCGCGCGACTCGGCCTGCAGCCGGCGCGCCAGTTCCCAGAGATGGGTGACCAGCACGACGCGGACGCCGCGTTCGCGCAGCGCCTGCAGCACCTGGTGGCCGATCTCGGCGCCCTCGCGCTCGTTGGTCGAGGCGAAGGACTCGTTGCTCAGCAGCAGCGAGCCGGGCCGCAGGTGATCGACCAGCCCGCTCAGGCGCGCCAGTTCCTCGTCGAGCTTGCCGTGCTGCATCGAGCGGTCCTCCTCGCGGCGGAAGTGCGTGTACAGGCCGCTGCAGACTTCGAGCGCGCAGGATGCGGCGGCGACGAACATTCCGCTCTGCATCATCAGCTGCGCGACGCCCAGACCGCGCAGAAAGCTGGACTTGCCGCCGCGGTTGGCGCCGGTGATGACGACCAGGCGGCGGTCGTCGAGTCGCAGCGTGCTGCCGACCACCGGTGTACCGAGCGTCAGCGCGAGGCAGGGATCGCGCAGCTCGCTGAGTTGCATCCGCAGCGAACCGGCCGGTTCGGGATCGGGAAAGCACAGCGGCACGTCCAGCTGCGTGAGCACGGCGTGCAGGCGCAGGCAGCCGACATGGAAGCCGAGTTCGGCGCGCGCCGCGGCGAAGAAGCCGGCGATGTGCTCGGCAGCCTGCGTGCAGGCGGCGGCGGCGCGGGCCACCGCGCGGTCGCGCAGCTCGCCGAGGATCGTGAAGCCCTGCTCGTCACGCGGGTCCAGCACGAAGCTGTTGCTCCGCGTGCGCGGATCGAGCGCCTGGGTCAGGCGGTCGAGCAGCGAGCGGCGGTCGTGCGGCCGCAGCAGCGCGTGGCCGGCACTGATGTTGCCCGGTCCAAGGCGCGCGCCGACCAGCAGGCCGTGCTCGAAGCGCAGCTCGTCGAGCTGGCGGCCGACCTGTGCGAGGTAGTCGTCGTCGAGTTCGCGCTCCAGGGTCGCGAACAGTTCGCGCAGGCCCGCCGACCGGCAGTCGTGCGCATGCAGGCGGCCCAGGTCGCGCAGCTCGCGCAGCGCGTCGATGAACAGCTGCAGCACCTGCACCGCCCAGTGCAGGGCCGAACCGGGATAGCGCTGCAGCGTGCCGAGCGTGAAATGGCGCCGGCGCTTGCGTTCGAGCGCGTCGGTCACCAGCGCGTACAGCGTTTCGGCCAGTTGCGGCATGCGCAGGAAGTCGCGCAGCACGTCCTGGCGGTGGCGGATCACCGCGGCGTCGTTGTGCACGGCGTCGCGCAGTGCGCGCCGCGCGACGGCGAGCAGGAAGGCGTCCTCGCCGGCCATCGTCCGCTCGAGCGTCGTCAGCGCCAGATCGTCGCTCAGCGCCGTTTCCCAGGCGGCCGGCGGTGCGGCCGCGGCGGCGCGCGGGCCGGGCCACGGCAGCTCGAAGTCGCGGTCGGCGAACATCAGATGCGGTCTCATGAGCGGATGCGCTCGAGCAGCTGTGCGCGCGTCAGGCCGTACTTGCGCGCGATCGCGGCGGCATAGGCCAGGCCGTCGGCCGGCCGCCGCTCGAAGCGGAAGGTGCGGACCGCGACGTCGTCCGCGCGCACGCCGCCGACCATGCTCACGGTCCTGTCGTCGAAGGCGGTCAGTTCGTCGAGGAAGGTGACCCAGACGACGCGCGGGCCGCGCCGCGACAGTTCGGCGAGCACGCGGCGGCCCAGATCGACCGCGTCGGCGGCGGTCGTGGACGAGAAGATCTCGTTGACGACGACCAGGCTCGCCGGTGTCGCGCGGTCGAGGATGTCGCGGACGCGCAGCAGGTCGTCTTCCAGCCGGCCGCGCAGGTTGGCGATGTCCTCCTGGCGCTCGAAATGGGTGAAGATCCGGTCGCACAGCGGCAGCCGCACGCGCGTCCCCGGCAGGGTCAGGCCGAGCCGCGCCAGCCAGTGCAGCTGGCCGATCATGCGTGCGAAGGTGGTCTTGCCGCCCTGGTTGGGGCCGGAGATCACCAGGATCCGTTCGGCGCCGGCGAGCGACACGTCGTTGCACACCACATCGGCGCCTTCGGCGACCCGCTGCGCCGCCAGCACGATGTCGAACCCGTCCCCGACCTGCAGTTCGCTGGAAATGCCGGCCAGCTCCGGGTAGCAGAACGGCAGCCCCGCGGTGCGCAGCGGCGCGAGCAGATCGATCCACGCAAGGTAGAACTGCAACTCGCGGTCGCAGCGCGCCAGCAGCGGATCGATGCAGTCGGCGTGCGCGGCGGCGAATGCGGCCAGCGCCGCGAAGGCCTGCGGGTGCAGACGCGCGACCCGTTGCACGATCTGCGACTCGACATGATTCATCCGCTCGGGTTCGGGGCGGGTGACCGGCTCCGGCATGGCACCGTCGTTGCGGAAGCGCGCAAAGGTCTGCTCGATCACGCCGCTGTACTCCGCTTCGTCTCCGGGCGGCAGGACCGTCACGCGGCTGCCGTCGAGCAACAGTCCGAAGCGAACCGCGTCCAGCGCCGCGCGTGCGGCGCGCGCCGCCGACGCGAGCGTGCGATAGGCGGATGAGCCGAGATAGCCGGCCAGATGCGCCTGCAGCGCGCGCAACCCGGCGGCGGTCAGGCTGCGCGCGCCGAGGCCGGCATCGAGCCGCTCGACGGCCGTGCAGTAGCGGCAGGCCGCGTCGAGGATGTGGCCCTGCTGCTCGTGATCATCGTGTGCGCCGTGGGCGCGCGCCTGCAGCGCGCGCACCGCGCGCATGTCCGCCGCGAAGCCGCGCAGCATGTCCGCGAGCCTGTCGTCTTCCAGCGCGCGCAGGATCTCGTGCCGGTGATGCACCACGGCGGGGTCGGCGAGCGGTGCTTCGAAGAACTCCGCGAGCCGGTAGTCCTCGCGGCCGGCGTTGAGGCGGGCGACGAGCTGGTCGAGATTCAGATCGCGGAACAGTGCCGGCAGCTCGCTGCCAGGTTCGGGCAGCGGCGTGTCCGGCTGCGGAAACAGGATGCTGAAGTCCGGCATGACCCCGCGATCTTGGCATTGCACGCACGTCGGCGGAAACCGCGGCGTAGAATCGCCGCGCCGCATTCCGGAAGCCGTCATGCCGAAAATCGATCCGTCCGCCGCGCCGCGCGCAACCGGCACCCGTTATCCCGCGCCCTACGACGAACCCTGCCGCACGCGCAGCTGGGTCAAGCTCGGCGACGCCGCCGGCCTGACCCAGTTTGGCGTCAACCTCGTGCGCCTGCCGCCCGGTGCGTGGTCGAGCCAGCGCCACTGGCATTCGCACGAGGACGAGTTCGCCTACGTGATCGAGGGTGAGGTCGTGATGGTCACCGACGCCGGCGAGGAGGTCCTGGGCGTCGGCGACTGCGCCGGGTTCAAGGCCGGCGTGCGCGACGGCCATCATTTCCAGAACCGCTCCGGGCGCGACGCCGTGCTGCTGGTCGTCGGCAGCCGCGACGACGCCGATCACGGCGAGTACCCGGACATCGACCTGAAGTTCGATGCCGGACGCTATTCGGGCCGCGGCGGCGGATTCCGGCACAAGGACGGCCGTCCCTACTGACCCGGCCGGCGCCCGCGACCGGGTGATCCGATCAGGGGCCGTTGCGGCGCCGTGCCGCTGCGTCCTCGCGGTCGGTCCGGCGCCGTGACGGCGACCGCGACTTCTTGACCGCATACATCGCCGCGTCGGCGCGGCGCAGCAGCGTGGCGACATCGGATTCGCCGGGCTCGGCGTGGACCACGCCGACGCTCGCGCCGGGATAGTCGATGACGACCTCGCCGTATTCGAAACGCCCGGTCGTCGCGGCTTCGAGCTGCCGCCGCAGGGCATCGTCGTCGCAGCCGGTGGTGACGACGACGAACTCGTCGCCGCCATTGCGCGCGACGAAGTCACCGGGCTGCATCGTCGCCTGCAGGCGCTTGGCGATGTGGATGAGGAAGCGGTCGCCGACGTCATGGCCGTGGCGGTCGTTGATCGCCTTGAAGCCGTCGAGATCGATGAACGCGACCTGCAGGGTTCTGCCGGCGGGCTGCGCGGCGCCGAGCCTGCGGCGCAGCTCGATTTCCAGCGCGCGCCGGTTGGCGACGCCGGTGAGCGCATCGGTCAGCGCGTGCGCCGTCAGTTCCGCATGGGCCTTGCGCATCTCGCGCACGGCCCGTTCGCGGTCCACCTGGTGGGCGATCAGCTGCGCGAACAGGCCGAGGATCTTCAGGGTGTCCGACCTGATCTCGACCTTGCGCGGGCTGGCCGCGCACAGCGTGCCGTACAGCTGGCCGTCCGCGGTGCGCACCGGCTGGCTCAGGTAGGTCTGAATGCCGAGCGCACGGGCCGCGTCCGAGTCGCCCCAGTGAGCCGCCACGTCCGCGCAGTACGGCAGGTTCTCGTCGAGGGCGCGCTTGCACAGGGTGTCGCCCCAGGGCACCGACAGACCTTCTGGAATCTGCATGCGGCTGGTGTTGCGCGAGAACAGGACGTGCTGCACGCCGGCCGCTTCGTCGATCGTCGTCAGGTAGGTCGATTCCAGTCCGGTGACGGCCTCCAGCAGTTCCAGCAACGGGCGCGTCAATCCCTCCAGCTCCTGGGCATCGGAGACGGACCGGGCCAGCCGCAGCAGGATGTCTTGCATGCGCCCCGATTCTAAGGCCGCCGGTGCACGATGTTGCCCGCGGCGACGAACGCGGCGACGAACGCGGCGGAGTCAGCGGCGAGCGGCGTCCAGCTTGCGCGCGAGGTAGGCGGTCATGGCGTCCAGGGTCTGCATCTGCGCGTAGTCGGCCTCGGGAATGTCGATGCCCAGGCGCTGGTGCAGCGTGGTCAGCAGGTTGAGGAAATCGACCGAGTCGATGTCGAGCTGCTCGCGCAGGCTGCGTTTCGCGTCGAGGGCTGCGGATGCGGCTTCCGGGGCGATGCTGGCCAGCGCGTCGAGCACGGTGGCACGGAGTTCGGATTCGTTCATAGCTTCTCGGGTGTCTGCAGCCAGCGTTCGATCGCGGCGAGGAACAGGCCGCCGCGGTGGCCGTCGCCGACGCGATGATCGGCGGCCAGCGTCGCCTGCACGACCGGATGCGCGGCCAGGCCGCCGTCGGCGGTGACGACGGGCTTTTGTGCGACGCGGCCGAAGCCGACGATGGCGACCTGCGGCGGGTAGATCACCGGGAACACCGCATCGACGCCGCGCTCGCCCAGGCTGGTGACGGTGATCGTCGCGTCGGCCATCTCCGAGGCGCGCAGGTGACCGCTGCGCGTGCGGGTGACGAGGTCCTGGAACGCACGCATCGCGTCGCCGATGCTGCCGCGGTCGGTGTCGTGCAGCGCCGGTGCGACGAGGCCGCCGCCGCGCACGGCGATGGCGACGCCGACGTGGATGCCGTCGGCGGGCACGAAGGCGGCGTCCCTGTAGAAGCCGTTGAAGTCGGGGAACTCGGTCAGCGCCCTGGCGACGGCGCGCACGAACAGCAGGCCCGCGAGCAGGCGTTCGGTCACCGGGCGCTCGCGGTTGTAGTCGCTCATCCAGTCGAGCGCCGCCTTGAGATCGATCGCCGTTGCCAGGTAATAGTGCGGGATCTCGCGCTTGGACCGCGTCATCGCCGCCGCGATGGTGGCGCGCATGTTCGCCGCCGGCGGCGGACTGGCCGGCGGCACCGTGGTCGGTGCCGGCGCGGTCGCGCGCTCGACGTCCTCGACGGTGATGACGCCGTGCGGGCCGCTGCCCCGCACCTGGTCCAGTGCGACGCCGAGTTCGGAGGCGCGCTTGCGCGCGGCAGGCGAGGCGCGGACGTGCCCGGCGTCCGGCTCCGTGCGGGTCGGCGCCGCAGCGCCGGCGGGTGCGATCTCCGGTCCGACCGGTGCGGCGGCGGCCGCGGCTGCCGCCGCTGCCTCAGCGGGCGGGTGCGGTGCGGCGCCCGGCGCGTCCGTCCGGATCTGCGCGAGCGCGGTGCCGACCGGGATGTGTGCGCCGGGTTGCACCAGCAGGGCTTCGACGACACCGGACTCGAAGATCTCGATGTCGATGATGCCCTTGCTCGTCTCCACCGACGCGACGATGTCGCCGCGCTTGACGCGGTCGCCGGGCTTGACGCGCCACTCGACGAAAGTGGCCGCGTCCATGTCGGCGCCGAGCGAGGGCAGACGGTACTCAGCCACGGTTCATCACCGTCTGCGCGGCGCGCACGATCTTGTCGGTCTGCGGCAGCGCGGCTTCTTCGAGATGTTTCGCATAGGGGATCGGTACCTCCTCGCTGCAGACCCGGACCGGCGCGGCATCCAGATCGTAGAACGCGGTTTCGGTGATGCGCGCGATCAGCTCGCCGGCGAGGCTGCCGCTGCGCCAGCCCTCATCGACGACGACGAAGCGGCGTGTGCGTGCCACCGAGGCGAGGAGCGTCTGGTCGTCGAGCGGGCGCAGGCTGCGCAGGTCGATCACCTCGGCGTCGATGCCTGCGGCGGCGAGTTGAGTTGCGGCGTCCATGCACTTGGGCAGGCTGCCGCCGTAGGTGATCAGGGTGAGGTCCTTGCCCGACCGGCGGATCGCCGCGCGCCGCAGATCCACCGCGCCGGCGTCCGCGGGGAGCTCGCCTTCGAGGTTGTACAGCGTCGCATGTTCGAAGATCACCACCGGATCGGGGCAGGTCAGCGCGGTGGTGAGCATGCCGCGTGCGTCCTCGAGCGTGGCGGGTGCGACGACGCGCAGTCCGGGGATGTGCGCATACCAGTTCTCCAGGCTGTGCGAATGCTGCGCGGCGAGCTGGCGGCCGGCGCCGGTGGCCATGCGGATGATCACCGGCACGCTGAACTGCCCGCCGGACATGTGGCGGATCGTCGCCGCGGTGTTGAGGATCTGGTCGAGCGCGAGCAGGCTGAAGTTCACCGTCATGATCTCGACGATCGGCCGCAGACCGTTCAGCGCGGCGCCGATGCCGGCGCCGACGAAGGCGGATTCCGACAGCGGCGTATCGCGTATGCGCTCCGGACCGAACTCCTCCAGCAGGCCGAGACTGACGGCGTAGGCGCCGCCGTAGCGGCCGACGTCCTCGCCCATCAGGAACACGCGCGGGTCGGCCTGCATCGCCTCGCGCAGCGCGCTACGCAGGCATTCGCGGTAGGTGGTCTTCGCCGTTGCCACGTCAGGGTTCCTGCCAGGGCGTATGGACGTCGCGCGTCAGTTCGGCGACCGGTTCCCACTCCGAGGCCTCGGCGAAATCGGCCGAGGCCTGGATCTCGGCGGCCACCGTCCGCTCCAGCGTCTCGATGTCCGGCTCGCCGAACCATCGTTCCTGCTTGCCGCGGGCGATGAAGCGGGTCAACGGTCCGCCCGCCTTCTTGCGCGCCTCGACTTCGGCCTTGTCGCGGTAGCGCTCGGGATCGAACATCGAGTGCGCGCGGAAGCGGTAGGTGCGGATTTCCAGCAGCTGCGGACCGCCGCCACAGCGGATCGCATCGACCGCGCGGCGCACCGCGTCCTCGATCGCCAGCACGTCCATGCCATCGACGACGCTGCCACTCATGCGATAGGCGGCAGCCTTGAGGTGCAGGTCGGTCTCGGCCTCGGAGCGTTCGAGCGCGGTGCCCATCGCATACAGATTGTTCTCGCACAGGAACAGCACCGGCAGCTTCCACAGCGCGGCCAGATTGAGGCTCTCGTGAAACTCGCCCTCCGCCGCCGCGCCTTCGCCGAAGAAGCAGGCGGTGACGCGCGGGCGGTTCTGCATGCGGTCGGCGAGCGCCAGGCCGACAGCCAGCGGCAGGCCGCCGCCGACGATGGCGTTGCCGCCGTAGAAGCGGCGCTGCGCGTCGAACAGGTGCATCGAGCCGCCGCGGCCGCGCGAACAGCCGCTGGCCTTGCCGTACATCTCGGCCATGATCGCGGTCATCGGCAGGCCGCGCGCCAGTGCGTGGCCGTGCTCGCGGTAGGTCGCAACGATGGCGTCGTCGTCGGTCAGGGCGCGCATCGCGCCGACCGCGATCGCCTCCTCGCCGATGTACAGGTGCAAAAAGCCGCGGATCTTCAGCTGGCCGTACAGCTCGGCGCACTTCTCCTCGAAGCGGCGGATGCGCAGCATGCCGTGCAGCAGCTGCAGCGCGTGCTCGCGGTCCGGTGGTGCGGTGTCGCTCACGCGCCGGACTCCAGCGTCGAGGTGTCGCCCTCGGGCAGGCCCAGTTCGCGTGCCTTGAGCAGGCGGCGCATGATCTTGCCGGAGCGCGTGCGCGGCAGGTGCTCGACGAAAGCGATCTCCTTGGGCGCAACGGCCGGGCCGAGGCGCGTGCGGACGAAGCCGAGCAACGCGCGACGCGTGGTCTCGTCGGGTTCATGGCCCTGGCGCAGCTCGACGAAGGCCTTGACCGTCTCGCCGATCACCGGGTCGGGCTTGCCGATCACGCCGGCGCCGGCGACCGCGGGGTGTTCCATCAGCGTGCTTTCGACCTCGAACGGACCGATCAGGTGGCCGGCGGACTTGATCACGTCGTCGGCGCGGCCGACGAACCAGTAGTAGCCGTCGGCGTCGCGGCGCGCCAGATCACCGCTCAGGTACCAGCCATCGACGAAGCACTGGCGGTAGCGTTCCTCGTTGTGCAGGTAGGCGCGGAACATCGATGGCCAGCCGGGACGCAGCGCCAGTTCGCCGTCGGTGTCGGGTGTCGTGACCTCCTCGACATGTCCATCCTCGCGGTGGCGGACGATGCCGGCGTCGATGCCCGGCAGCGGCTTGCCCATCGAGCCGGGAAGCACGTCCATCGACGGGTAGTTGGCGATCATGATCGCGCCGGTCTCGGTCTGCCACCAGTTGTCGTGGAACGGGATGCCGAACATGGTCTGGCCCCAGACCACCGCGTCGGGATTGAGCGGTTCGCCGACGCTGCACAGGTGGCGCAGGCGCGACAGGTCGCAGCCCTGCGCGGCGTCGGCGCCGACCTTCATCAGCATGCGGATCGCGGTCGGCGCGGTGTACCAGACCGTGACCTTCTCGTCCTGCAGGATGCGGTACCAGCGCTGCGCGTCGAACTCCTCGCGATCGACGATCATCGTCACGCCCAGCACCAGCGGCGCGATGATGCCGTAGGAGGTGCCGGTCACCCAGCCCGGATCGGCCGTGCACCAGAAGACGTCGTCGTCGTGCAGGTCGAGCGCGTAGCGCGCGCTGGCGCTGTGCGCGACGACCGCTTCGTGGACGTGCACCACGCCCTTGGGCTTGCCGGTCGTGCCGCTGGTGAAATGCAGCAGCGCCATGTCCTCCGGCGCGGTCGCGGCGATGGCGAAGGCCGGCGCGGCGGCGTCGAGCAGTGGCGCCAGGCGGTGGATGCCGGGCTGCAGCAGCAGGTCCGCCGGATCGCTGCCGTCCTCGGCCAGCAGCACGTAGCGCAGCGTCGGCAGCTCGGCGCGCACCGGCAGGACCTTGCGCCGATACAGCGCGGACGTGGTCACCAGCACCGCGCCTTCGCCGAGGTTCATCCGCGCCTTGATCGGCTCCGGCCCGAAGGCGGAGAACAGCGGGCTGAACACGCAGCCGGCCTTGAGCGTGCCCAGCGCGGCGACATACAGCTCCGGAATCCGTTCCGACAGCACGAACACACGCACACCGCGTTCGACGCCGAGCGTGCGCAGCACGTTGGCGAAGCGGTCGGTCAGTTCGCGCAACTGCGCGTAGCTGATGTCACGCGGCGCGTGGTCGCGTCCGAGGAAGCGCAGCGCGGTCTTGTGCGCGCGTGCTCCGGCCGCATGGCGATCGACGGCCTCGTGGGCGATGTTGAGACTGCCGCCGGGGAGGCCGTCGAGCATGGCCCGTGCATCGGCCCAGCGGAACGTGCGGCGCGCCGCCTCGTAGTCGGCCAGCAGCGGCGCCGGTGCCGATGCGTGCTGCGTCTTGCGGATGGCGTCCCAGCCCATCGATGCGTCCCCTGTATCCCGTAGCGCATGGTGCGGGGACAGCGGACGGATGGCCTTGATGCAGGTCAACGGACCGGCGGCGTCTCCGCGAACGATCAGGATGAGTGGGTCAGTCGTCGCCGGCGTCAGCCGCGACGCGCCGGCAGTTGCGCAAGCGCGCCGCGCAGGCCGCGAAGTCCAGTCCGTACAGCGCTTCCAGCCGCCGCGCGACGCGCTGGATCGCGATCCAGTCGGGCCGGAACGTGGCGTCGCGGAACGCGAACGCGATGCGGTTGCCGCCGTGGTTCATGCGCCGCACCAGCACCGGTCCGGCGAAGACCTCGGCGAGCAGGTTCAGGTGTGCATCGATTTCGCGGCCCGGGCCGATCAGGTTCATCACCAGCACGCCGTGCGGCCGCAGTCGCGCGTGGATGTTGCGGTAGAACTGCGCGTCACGGAAGCCGGCACAGATGCCGCTGCGGTCGCAGCCGTCGATGAGGACGACGTCCATGTCCTCTTCGGTCGTCGCGAAGTGATCGACTGCGTCGGCATGGATCAGCCGCAGGCGCGCGTCGGGTTCCGGGACTTCGAACTGGGTGGCGAAGCCGAGCACGTCGGCGTCGATCTCGATCGTGGTGATGCGCGCCGCCGGCAGCTGGCGGTAGCAGAACTTGGTCAGCGAACCGCCGCCCAGGCCGACCAGCACGACGTGACGCGGCCGGGGGACGAACAGCAGGAAGGCCATCATCTCGCGCGTGTAGGCGAAGTTGAGCGCGTCCGGGTCACGCAGGCTCATCTCGGACTGCACGTAGTCGAGGCTGAAGTGCAGGCGCCGCGATCGGCCGTCATCGACGACGAAGGGTTTTGTGTACTCGTTGGCGCGCAGGCGGCGCACGATGTCCGGGATGTCGGCCGTCATCGGCTCGCGCAGGCGCAGCGTGCCGGGCTCGGCGACCAGCCGGCCGGGCAGTTCGAGCCAGCGGTCGGTGAAGCAGATCGTCATCGCGGCAGCGTCACCGCGCGCAGGATGCCGCGCAGGATCTCGACCGGTGCCGGCGGACAGCCTGGCACGGTCACATCCACCGGGATCACGTTGGCGACGCGACCGCAGCTGGCGTAGGACGCGCCGAAGATGCCGCCGTCGCAGCCGCAGTCGCCGACGGCGACGACGCGCTTCGGCTCGGGCGTCGCGTCGTAAGTGCGTTGCAGCGCGATCTCCATGTGCTTCGACACCGGACCGGTGACCAGCAGCAGGTCGGCGTGGCGCGGGCTGGCGACGAAGCGGATGCCGGCGCCTTCGAGGTTGTAGTAGGGATTGTTGAGCGCGTGGATCTCCAGCTCGCAGCCGTTGCAGGAGCCGGCATCGACCTGGCGGATCGTCAGCGCGCGGCCGAGCACCGCGAAGATCCGGGCCTGCAGATCGTCGGCTTCGGCCTTGAGATCGGCGAGTGTCGGCAGCGGTTCGCTGACGATGCCGGTTGTCGCAATCCGCTTCAGTATGGAAAGCATGGCTTGCTTGCCTTGGGTCCGCGGGCCATGGATGGCCTGCTCTTGAACAGGGCGTTCATAGATCCTGGCCGCTGTACGACAGGTTGAAGGACTTGTTGATCAGCGGGAAGTCCGGGACGATGTTGCCGATCACCGCGTGCTCCAGCAGCGGCCAGTTCTGCCAGGACGGATCGTGCGGATGGCAGCGGCGGACCGATCCGACGGGGCCGGTCTCCAGCGCGACGAGGATCGGTCCGCGCCAGCCTTCGACCAGACCATAGGCAATGCCTGCCGTGGGTTGCGGCAGGTCCACCCGCGCCGCACCGGACGGCAGCGACTGCAGCAGTTCCCAGCACAGGCGCAGCGATTCGAGCGTCTCGTCGAAGCGCACGGCGACGCGCGCGGCGACGTCGCCTTCGCTGCGCATCGCGACCTGCACGCCGAGCCGATCGTAGGGCGAGCAGGGCAGGTCGGCGCGCAGGTCGCGCGCCTGGCCGCTGGCGCGGGCGGCCAGCCCGATCAGGCCGAGCTCGCGCGCCAGCTCGGGCGTGACGATGCCGCAGCTGCGGAAGCGGTCCTGCACGCCGGCGTGGTCGTCGTAGATCGCGCGCAGCGCGCGCACCTCGGCTTCGAGGCTGCGCGTCTGCGCCAGCAAGGTCTCGACCGCCGCGGCATCCAGTTCGCCGCCGACGCCGCCAGGCAGCACGTAGTCCATCAAGTAGCGGGCACCGAATGCGCGTTGATTGACGCGCAGCAGGTCTTCCTTGAGGCGCATGAACTGTGACAGGCCGAAGGCGAAGCCGGCGTCGTTGCCCAGCGCGCCGAGGTCGCCCAGATGATTGGCGATGCGCTCGCGTTCCAGCGCGATGGCGCGCAGCGCCGCGCCGCGTGGCGTGATCGTCGCTCCCGCGAGGGTTTCGAGCGCCTGGCAGTAGGCCCAGGAGTACGCGACGGCGCTGTCACCGGACACGCGCGCGGCGAGGCGGCGACCTTCGATGGCAGACAGCTGTTCAAGGCGCTTCTCGATGCCCTTGTGCACGTAGCCGAGACGCTGCTCCAGCCGCAGCACCTTCTCGCCGACGACCGAGAAGCGGAAATGGCCGGGTTCGATGATGCCGGCATGCACCGGCCCGACCGGGATCTCGTGCACGCCCTCGCCTTCGACGCGCACGAAGGCGTAGTCCTCGGTCTGCGGCGCCACCGATCGCGCGGGATCGAAATCGCGGCGCAGCGGCGATGCGCCATCCGGCCAGGCGGCATGACGCAGCCACGGCCGCGCATCGCCGCCCTCGGCGCGCAGGCCCAGCAGGTCCTGTACCGCACGTTCCATGCGCGCCGCCGACGGGAACATCGGCGCGAGGCTCGGGAAGCCGGCCTCGCGTTCGCCGACCGGTAGTTCCAGCACGCGCAGCCGGTCGGCACGCAGGAAGGCGGCGCGCAGGACGCCGCCGCCGCCGCGGTCGCGCTCGTCGCTGGCCCACAGCGCCAGCAGCACGCCGCCGGCGTCGCGCTCGGCGCGCGCGTGCAGCGTCCACTGGCCGCGCAGCAGGCGTTCGATCTCGATGGGGCGGGAGGCGGGTGCGTTCATCCGATCAGCGCCGCGGCGAGGCGGAACCAGTGCGCCAGGAACGGCGGGATGTAGAGCCCGAGCATCAGCACCAGCGCCAGGTGCACGAACACCGGCACCAGCGCCGGCGGATGCGGCAGCGGTTTCGCGGTGGTCTCGCCGAACACCATCGGCTGCACGCGGCCGAAGATCGCGGCGAAGGCCACGCCCAGCGCCAGCAGCAGGATCGGCGTCGCCCACGGCTGCTCGCGCATCGCCGTGGTCAGGATCAGGAACTCGCTGGCGAACACGCCGAATGGCGGCATGCCCAGGATCGCCAGCGCGCCGAGCATCAGGCCCCAGCCGACGGTGGGGGAGAGCACCAGCAGGCCGCGGATGTCGTCCATCAGCTGCGTGCCGGCCTTTTGCGCGGCGTGGCCGACGGCGAAGAAGATCGCGCTCTTGGTCAGCGAGTGCACGGTCATGTGCAGCAGCGCGCCGAAGTTGGCGACCGGCCCGCCGATGCCGAAGGCAAACGTGATGATGCCCATGTGCTCGATCGACGAGTAGCCGAACAGACGCTTGATGTCACGCTGCCGCCACAGGAAGAACGCGGCGACGACGACAGACATCAGGCCGAATGCCATCAGCATCTGGCCGGGGAGTTCCGAGCGGATCGAGCCCTCGACCAGCACCTTGCAGCGGATCACCGCATACAGCGCGACGTTGAGCAGCAGCCCGGACAGTACCGCCGACACCGGTGTCGGACCTTCCGCGTGCGCGTCCGGCAGCCAGTTGTGCAGCGGCACGAGGCCGACCTTGGTGCCGTAGCCGACCAGCAGGAAGACGAAGGCGATCGCCAACACGGTCGGTTCGAGCTGGCCCTTGACCGCGTCCAGGTGTGTCCACAGCAGCGCACTCATGCCCTCGTGGCCGAGCAGCTTCTCGGCGGCGAAGTACAGCAGGATCGTGCCGAACAAGGCCTGCGCGATGCCGACGCCGCAGAGGATGAAGTACTTCCACGCCGCTTCGAGGCTGGCGTTGCTGCGGTACAGGGATACCAGCAGCACCGTGGACAGCGTCGCCGCCTCCATCGCCACCCACAGGATGCCCATGTTGTTGGTCAGCAGCGCCAGCAGCATCGTGAACATGAACAGCTGGAACATGCTGTGGTACAGGCGCAGGCGGCCGGAATTGACCCTGCCGTGATGCGCCTCGACGCGCATGTATGGCCGCGAGAACAGCGCGGTCGTGAAGCTGACGAACGCGGTCAGCGCGACGAGGAAGACGTTGAACGGATCGATGAAGAACTGCTCGGCGAGCGCGAGCATCGGCCCGTCGGCGATCACGCGCGCGGTCAGCGCGCAGCCGGCGACGAAGGTCAGGAAGCTGATGCCGACGTTCAGCTCCGGTGCCCAGCGGTGCTGACCGAACAGCGCCAGCAGCAGCGCGCCGACGAGCGGAAGTCCGAGGAGGATCAGCAGTTCCACTCATTCCTCCTTCAGCGATTCCAGATGGTGCAGGTCGAGGCTGTCGAACTGCTCGCGGATCTGGAAGAAGAAGATGCCGAGGATGAACACGCCGACCAGCACGTCGAGCGCGATGCCCAGTTCGACCACCATCGGCATGCCGTAGGTCGCGCTGGTCGCGGCGAAGAACAGGCCGTTCTCCATCGCCAGGAAGCCGATCACCTGCGAAACCGCCTTGCGCCGCGTGATCATCATCAGGAAGGCCAGCAGCACGACGGCGATGGCGATGCCCAGCGTGCTGCGTGTGAGCGTGCTGGCCAGCTGCGAGATCGGCTGCGCGAGGCCGAAGGAGAAGATCACGACGAGCAGACCGAGCAGCAGCGTGGTCGGGATGTTGACGAGCGTCTCGGTATCCCACTGCACCTGCAGGCGCCGGATCAGCCGGTGCAGGATGTACGGAAGCAGCAGGACCTTGAGGATCAGTGTCAGACCGGCCGACCAGTAGAGGTGGTGCTGGCCGCTGCTGTACGCGACGACCGCCGTCGACGCGACCAGCATGGCGCCCTGCAGCGCGAACAGGTTGACCAGAGACAGCACGCGGCGCTGTGCCAGCATCGCGAACGACAGCAGCAGCAGCGCGGCCGCGAACAGGTGGATCAACTGCGCGGACAGGGGCAGCGTCATCGGCCGTTCCCTAGCAGCAGGCTGACCAGCAGTCCGAGCATCGCCAGCAGGAAGGCCATCGCCAGGAACTCGGGTGCGCGGAAGATGCGCAGCTTGGCGCTGATCGTCTCCAGCAGCGCGAGCCCCGCACCGGCGAGCAGCAGCTTGACGACGAGCACCGGCAGCGCGAACAGCAGCGGCAGCCAGCCGCCGCCGGTCGGCGCCAGGCCCCATGGCAGGAACAGCGCGAAGCCGATGCAGGCGTAGTTGAACAGCTTGAGCGCGCTGGCCCACTCGATCAGCGCGAGGTGGCGCGCCGAATATTCGAGCACCATCGCTTCGTGGATCATCGTCAGTTCCAGGTGCGTCGCCGGGTTGTCGATCGGGATGCGCGCGTTCTCGGCGAGCAGCACCATGACGAACGCGACCGCGGCGAACGCGAGGCTCGGGTAGATCTGCAGCTCGCGGCCGGCGAGCGTGCCGGCGATCGACGGCAGCGCGGTGCTGCCGCAGATCAGCGAGGCGGTGAACACGACGGTCAGCAGCGCCGGCTCGGCGAGGAAGCCGACCATCATCTCGCGGCGCGCGCCGAGCGTGCCGAAGGCGGTGCCGATGTCCATCGCCGCGAGAGAGACGAACACGCGCGCGGTGGCGAACAGGCCGACCAGCGCGATCGCGTCGGCGGCGCCCGCAAAGGGCATGTCGGTACCGAGCGCCGGCACGATCGCAGCGGCGGTGACCATCGTGCCGAACAGGACGTAGGGGACCATGCGGAACAGCGGCGAGGCGTTCTCGGCGATCACCGCATCCTTGTGCAGCAGCTTGCGGATCATCCGGTACGGCTGCAGCAGCGGTGGCGCGGAGCGGTTCGCCAGCCAGGCGCGGCACTGGTTGATCCAGCCGATGAACAGCGGCGCGATCAGCACGCCGAGTGCGACGTCGAGTAGTTGCGTGATCAGGCCGGCGATGGTCACAGCACGATCACCAGCAGTGCGACGAGGGTCAGGAAGCTGTACAGCAGGTACACCGAGATGCGGCCGCGCTGCAGGCGGCCGACGAAGCCGGCAAGCGCCTTCACGCCGCCGGCGACCGGCAGATACAGCGCGTGCCAGAAACGGTCCTCGACTTCGACGCGGTAGCGCGGTGCGCTGTCCAAGGGCGACGGCAGCTCGCGGCGCATGCGAAAGAACGGATCGAAGATATGGCGGATCGGCTGGCCGAAACCCTCGGCGCTGTCCTGCATGCGCGCAGTCTGCAGCGGAAAGCCGCAGTCCCAGGGCGCCGCGCGGCGGATGCGGCCGTGGTAGAGCCGGCGCACGGCCCAGACGGTGAGCAGCACGCTGCCGCCGATGCCGACGAGGAACAGCAGCGGGCTGTAGCTCGCGCGTTCGGCCGACACGGGCACCAGCAGCCACGATCCGGTGCTCTGCGTGCCCAGGCCGCTGCCGAGCAGCAGCGTGCCGACCGGGTCGAGCGCCTGCAGCATCAGCGCCGGCGTCAGGCCCAGCGCGACGCAGGCCGCGGCGAGCCAGGCCAGGCCGATGCGTTCGAGGATGCCGCAGTCGTGCGCCTGCGCCAGCTGCGGTTCGCGCATCCGGCCGAGGAAGATCACGCCGTAGAACTTCACCATCACGTAGCCGGCCAGCGCCGCGGTCAGCGCCAGCGCCGGCGCGCCGAGCGGGATCAGCATGTTGGCGAACGGCTGCGGAATCTCCGGCGTGAACAGGAAGGCCTGCAGCAGCAGCCACTCGGAGACGAAGCCGTTGAGCGGCGGCAGGCCGGCGATCGCCAGCGTGCCGACCAGCGCCAGCCACGCGACCCAGGGCATGGTGCGAATGAGACCGCCAAGCTTGCCCAGACGGCGCTCGCGCGTCGCGTGCAGTACCGATCCGGTGGCCAGGAACAGCAGGCTCTTGAAGAACGCGTGATTCAGGCAGTGGTAGAGCATCGCCGCGAGTGCCAGCGCGGCGAGCTGCGGCATCGCGAAGCAGTGGAACAGGATCGAAAGGCCGAAGGCGGCAAAGGCGATGCCGATGTTCTCGATCGACGAGTACGCGAGCAGGCGCTTCATGTCGGTCTGCACCGCCGCGAAGACCACGCCGAACAGCGCGCTGAACAGGCCCAGCGCCAGCGCCAGCGCGCCCCACCACCACAGCGGTGCACCCAGCAGGTCGAAGCTGACGCGCAGGATGCCGTACAGCGCGGTCTTGAGCATCACGCCGCTCATCAGCGCCGACACCGGCGAGGGCGCCGCCGGATGCGCCTCCGGCAGCCAGACGTGCAGCGGCACCAGTCCGGCCTTGGCGCCGAAGCCGAACAACGCCAGTCCGAAGGCGATGCTCGACCACAGCGGCGACAGCTCGGCGGCGCGCATCGCGTCGAAGGTGAACTGCCAGCTGCCGCCCTGCAGCACGCCAAAAGCGAGCAGGATGCCGATCGCGCCGACGTGCGCGATCAGCAGGTACAGGAAGCCGGCGCGGCGGATCTCGGGGATGCGGTGCTGCGTCGTCACCAGGAAGTACGAGGACAGCGCCATCGTCTCCCACGCGACCATGAAGGCATAGGCGTCGGCGGCGAGCAGCACGAACACCATGCTGGCGAGGAACACGTGGTACTGCAGGCACAGCAGGCCGGGTGCGGTGCCCTCACCGCTGCGGAAGTAGCCGGCCGCGAACACCGAGATGCCGGCCGACGCGGCGCCGAGCAGCAGCAGGAAGAAGGCGCTGAGCGCGTCGAGGTGCAGGTGAAAGGGCAGGTCGGGCAGGCCGATCGCCAGCGTCATCGATGCCGGCGGTGCGGACAATGCAGCGAGGCCGGTGAGCGCGAGCAGCAGACTCAGCGCGGCGCCGAAAGGGAACAGCACGCGGCCGACGAACTCGACGCTGTGCAGCCGCAGCAGACCGGCGAGGCCCAGGATCAGCCAGCCCAGGGCGAGCAGCGCAGCCGCCGCCAGCGCCGGCTCGGAGTTTGCCCAGAACTCAGCCACGTCCACCCTCTGCGACCACATGCTCCATCAGGCCCGGACTCCGGAATCAGGCGCCGCGGCAGCCCCGCCGGCGCGTTGACTTATGTGAATTATATTATCATAGTAGGCACATAGACTGTAAATACGGTGTTGCCGCAATGGGCGTCGAACAGCGCACCGCGCGACTGACGGTACTGATCGATCCGGACAAGAAGGCGTTGTTCGAGGAACTGTGCGCGCGCGACGACCAGACGCCGTCACAGGTCGTGCGCAGGCTGATCCGCGACTACATCGAGCAGAAGCTGGGGCAGCCGTGGACACCGGGCCAGACCGCGGCAACGGTACTCGGACGCCGGCGCGGCCGGGGCGGCTGATTCCTTCTCGCTGCCGGTCTGCCATCCCGCCGGCCGCTACGAGCACGGCGCGGACATCGCTTGCGTCCGCGACGAAGCGCCGGATGCTGTTACCTCGACCCGACCGTCGGCGATATGCTCGGCCGTGGTTCCGCCAGCCCCCTTCGTCTCGATCGGCCTGGACCTCCGTTTCGATCCCTTCCGCAGACCCTGATGCATCCGGAGACGCCGTGACCCAGAATCCCCGCCGCAAGAAGAGGCGCAGCATGGAAAACGAGGTGATCGTCTCCGTGATCCTGCTCTACCTGTTCATCGCCGTGACCATGCTCGCCGTGCATCATCTGCAGCCGGCGGGACAGGAGACCGTGACTTCGTCGCAGTCGCCCTCCCACGAGCACTTCGCCGCGCCCGCGCTGCAACGGCAGCCGCCGGCACCGGCCACCGCGACCCCCTGACACCCGGACGTCCCCATGATCCGCAACATCACCTTGCACAATGGCCAGATCCTCGTCCGCGACGGCCTGCCGCCGGCGGACGAGGCCACGTCGCCGTTCGTCTGGCTCGACGTCTCGCGCCCCACCGAAGTGGAGCTGGCCGAGATCCGCGGCCGCTACGGCATCAGTCCGCGCAGCGACGCGCCGGGCGTGCTGGAGGAGGGCGACTACCTGTTCGTGCGCACGCTGCTCGCGGCACCCCGCGCCGGCCACGACCCGGACTTCCATCCCGTCACCTTCATTCTCGGCGGGTCGCTGGTCGCCAGCTTCTCTGCCGAACCCTACGCGCCTTTCGAGCTGGCGCTGCAGCGCATGCAGCGCCGCCCGCGCCAGGTGGACGGACCGCGCGACGTGCTGCGGCGGCTGCTGCAGGCCGCCAACGACGCCAGCACGCTGGCGGTCGAGCAGCTGGCCGATGCACTGACCCTGTCGTCGGAGCGCATCACCCAGCTGTCCACGGGCTATAACGAAGCCGGACAGGAGCTCGGCGTCAGCGATCTGACCGACACGATGCTCGAACTCAACGAGCGCGAGGACGTGCTGACGCAGTTCATCGAGGCGCAGCTGACGCTGCATCGTGCCGTGCGCTACCTGAGCGGCGAAGTCGATCACAAGACCGAAGCCGACTTGCAGCAGCTGGTGCATGAACTGCTCGAGGACGTGCGCGGCACCAAGGAGCACGCCGCCTTCGAGCACGAGAAGGTGCGCTACCTGCAGAACGCCGTCACCAACATCCTCAACATCAAGCAGAACCAGATCGTCAAGGTGTTCACGATCATCACCGCCGTGTTCCTGCCGCCGACACTGGTCGGCACGTTCTACGGCATGAACTTCTCGGTCATGCCGGAGCTGTCCTGGGAACACGGCTTTACCTACTCGATGTTGCTGACCCTGCTGTCCGCCGTGCTGCCGCTGATCTACATCAAGCGCCGCGGCTGGCTGCGCTGAAGGGGACCGCGGCGCGCCTCACTTGCCGCCGGGACGGTCGAGTCCGAAGAACGCGCGGATGCGTTCGAGCAGCTTGTCCGGCGCGGCGCGCGGCAGGCTCGCCTGCGCGGCGGCCTCCTCGGCGGCGCGGCTGAGGTCGCCGGCGCGCGCAGCGAGCACACGCGAGACTTCCTCGGCGATCGCCGGACGCGCGCGCAGGATGTGCTCGAAGCCCTTCTTGTCCAGCCGGTAGCATTCGACGTCGGTCTTGGCGGTGACGGTCGCGCGCCGCGGTTCGCCGGTCATCATGCCCATTTCGCCGAACACGGTGCCGGGCGTCAGCGTCGCCAGCAGCTGGCGGCCGTTGTGTCCGGTTTCCAGCCAGACCTCCACGCTGCCGCCGACCAGCAGGTACAGCCAGTGCGCGATGGCACCCTGGCGGGTGATGACCGCGCCCGCGGCGAAGGGCGCATGCACCAGGTAGCCGGCGAGCGCCTCCAGCTCCTCGCGCGTCAGGCTGGCGAACAGTTCGACGCTTTGCAGTGCGTGGATGCGGGCCTCGAGTTCCCGCGCACGCAGCATGCGCTGGTGCGCCTCGTCGTCGGCGACGCGATAGATCACCGACTTGGGCAGGGCCAGCGCGATGCCCGCCCGTTCCAGAGCGGCGCGCAGATGCAGCCGCACGACCGAATCGGTCGCGTCGTCCGGCTGCGGGTCGATCAGCCAGTAGCGCAGCGCATAGCGGTGCTGGCTCGGGCCGAACTCCAGCAGCACGCACTGCGGCGGCGGGTCGGTGGCGACGTTGACGATGTCGGCGTCGCGTACCGCACGCTCGGCGACAGCCAGCACCTGTGCGGGCGGCGTGTCGAAGCCCACCTCGAAGCGCACCCAGCGGCGCCAGCGCACCCGCTCCGTGTCCGGATTGCCGATCACGGTGAAGCGCGACTTCATCAGCGCGCTGTTAGGCACGATCACGGTTTCGCCGTTGCGCGTGCGGATCGCGGTGTGGCGCCAGCGGATGTCGACGACGCGGCCGGACAGGTCGTCGAGCTGGATCCAGTCGCCGACCGTCAGCGAATCGTCCAGTTCGAGGAACAGTCCGCCCAGTACGTTGCCGAGCGTGTCCTGCATCGCGAAGGCCAGCACCGCCGTGATCACGGCCGAGGTCGTCACCAGGCTGCCGAGATCGACGCCGGCCATGCGCAGTCGCACCATGCCCCAGGCCAGCGCGGCGATGACGAGTGCGACGTCTTCGACGATCCGCGGCGTGGTTACGCCGATGCGCGGCAGCAGGGCGCGGAACAGGCCCAGGCCGACCAGCCGGATCAGCGCCAGCCCGGTGGCGAGGATGCCCGCGTTGCGCGTCAGCGGCCCCGCGTGCGGCGCGCCGGCCGCTTCGAGCAGGGCGCCGGCGAGTTCGACCAGCAGGCACAGGCCGAAGAAGATCAGCGCGCCGCGCAGGGACTGGCGATCGGCGGGCGCACCGCGTCGCAGCAGCAGCGCCACGACTGCAGCGACGGCGATCAGGAACGGCAGCTCGGGGCGCGCGAACAGCGCCCAGGCAGCACCCGCGATCGGTGTCATGGACGGTGCAGCCGGCGGTCAGCGCGCGTCGAGCGCGGATTCGATGGCATCCGTCAGGGTCTCCAGCACCTTGATGCGCGCATGGTACTTGTCGTTCGACTCCACCAGCGTCCACGGCGCCTGCGGCGTGCTGGTGCGCTCGATCATGTCGGCGGCGGCGACCTGGTAGGCCTCCCACTTCTCGCGGTTGCGCCAGTCCTCCGGCGTGATCTTGAAGCGCTTGAAGCGCGTCTTCTCGCGCTGGCGGAAGCGCCGCAACTGCTCGGACTTGCTGATCTGCAGCCAGAACTTGGCGACGACCGTGCCGCTGCGCGTCAACTGTTCCTCGAAGTCGTTGATCTCCGAGTACGCGCGCAGCCAGTCGGCCTCGCTGCAGAAGCCTTCGACACGCTCGACGAGCACGCGCCCGTACCAGCTGCGGTCGTAGATGGTGACGCGGCCATGGCGCGGCAGGTGTCGCCAGAAGCGCCACAGGTAGGGTTGCGCGCGCTCCTCGTCGCTGGGTGCGGCGACCGGGATCGTGTGATAGAGCCGCGCGTCGAGCGCCGACGTGATGCGCCGGATCGCGCCGCCCTTGCCGGCGGCGTCCATGCCCTCGAACACGCAGACGACGTTGTGCCCGGAGAAGCGCTTGTGCCGCGTCGCCATCGCCAGGCGGCGCTGCAGCTTGACCAGCCTGCGGCCGTACACCTTCTTGTCCAGCTTCAGGTCCAGATCCATCCGCTGCAGGATGTTCAGGTGATCCGGCGCATGGACGATCGGCGGCGCCTGCGGTCGCGGCCGGCGCCGCTCGACCACCTGCAGGCGCTTGCGCATGGCATCCAAGAGGGCCTGGCCGACGGCGATCGCGCGGTACTCGGGATCCGAGCCCTCGATGACCAGCCACGGCGCATGCGCGCTGCTAGTCTGGCGCAGGGTCTCCTCGCTGATGTTGTAGAAGCGGTCGTAGCGCTTGAGGAAGTCCCAGTCGCGGTCGGTGACGCGCCAGCTCGTCTCGGCGTCCGACTGCAGCGTGCGCAGGCGTTTCTCCTGCTGCTTGCGCGACAGATGGAACCAGAATTTCAGGATCAGGGCGCCCTCGTCGGCGAGCATGCGCTCGAAGCGGTTGATCTCCTCGATCGCACGCACCAGATCGCCGTTACGGTTGCGCTTGAACACGCGGTCGATGATCGGCGCGGTGTACCAGGAGCCGAACAGGATGCCGATGCGTCCCTTCGGCGGCAGCGCGCGCCAGAAGCGCCACATGTACGGCCGCTCGCGCTCCTCGTCGGTCGGCGAGTCGAAGGCGTGAGTGTGGATGTGGCGCGGGTCCATCCACTCGTTGAGCAGATTGACCGTCTCACCCTTGCCGGCACCGCGGACGCCGGATATCAGGACGATGACCGGAAAGCGGCTGTCCTTGAGCAGGTCGTACTGCGCGTCGAGCAGGTCGGCGCGCAGCCCGGGCGCGATGCGCTTGTACTCGCTCTTCGACAGCTTGTGGCCCAGCTCCGCGCTCTCGAACATGCGACCGCCTCCGATGATGCCCCGGCGCGACCGGCCCGTCGCGCGTCCGTCGATTGTGTCGGATGAGGCTTTGCCTTGACCAGGCTGCGGACCTGCTCCGGGGAAAATCCGACCCACCCGATCGAAGCCGTAGTGCGCCAGAAAAAAGTGATAACGAAGGTCACACGAAAACAACAACGTAGCGCGGCGCTCGCCCGATGAGTTGCGTGCAACCAGCCAGAAATGTCGAAACTATGTGACAGTGCTGGTCAGCGGTGCGGATGACGTGAGACCTCTGCACAACCCATCAAATTTTCCGCACCGATGCGAAACGGCGCGCGGAATCGTCGAACTGGGCAGGACGTGACCACGTCACGGCCTTGGCATGGGCGGTTTTCACCGCTTTCGTCCGCGTTTGGCGCATCGCGGACACACCTATCCTGTGGCCGCCAGTGGCGGCGGCATCAGATTGACTGCGCGGCGCAGGTTGTACGCCATCGCCAGCACGTGCGCGTGCACCTGGTTGGCGATCACGCCCAGATACCGGCATCGCGGCATCCGGTTCTTCGCCTTGAACCAGCCTGGCACCCGCTCGATGCCCGCGCGGATCGCCGAGTGCCGCCGGTTGTGCGCGCGATCCGCTTCCGACAGCGGCCGGTTGCGTCGGCCGCGCCTGAGGATGCGATTGTCGATGTCCAGGCTTTCCAGAAAGTCGGCGCGCGCACGGCTGTCGTAGGCTTTGTCGGCATCGACGGCCTGCTCGTCCTGCTGGATCAGGCCGTTCGCCGGTACGCTGTCGTGGACATGCGCCGGCGTGACCGAGACCGCGCGCACCAGGGTGTGCGCTTCATCCGCGGCGATATGCACCTTGAAGCCGTGCACCGGACGATCCTTCATCGCTTGCCAGGTCGCTTCGGGATCGGAGGTGTCGCGCGCGCCCTCCTGCTTCGGCGGGGCTGTGCGCGCGCTCTTGACCACGGTGGCGTCGATCAGTGTGCCGCGCTTGACGATCAGGCCCCGCGCCTCGAACTGCTCGTTGAGCCAGTCCAGCAGGCGCTGCATCAGTCCGGCGTCGGCCAGACGTTGCCGGAAGCGCACCAGGACGGTTTCATCGGGCACGGCATCGGTCAGACTCAGGCCCAGAAAGCGCCGGAACGACAGCCGGTCGCGGCAGGCGTCTTCGCATTGCGGATCGGACAGGCCGTACCACTGCTCCAGCAGCAGCATCTTGAACAGCACCAGCGGCGGGTACGACGGGCGGCCGGTGTGCGCGTACAGCGTGCCCAGCGCCGATTCGATCCGGATCCAGTCCGCCAGACGCTCGACGTCCGCAAGAAAAGCGTTGGAGATCGCCCCAGTCACCGCTTCATCCCCGAACCCAAATTGCCGCCGACGTGTTCCGCGCATCGTTGCCTGTCCTCACTCCCTTACGGTGCACCTTCAGACCAGAGAAATCTTGGCGGGTTTCGCAGCGGGCTCCTACAGTTTCCCGCGAATCAGCTGAGCTTCTCTCGAAACCAGCGTCTAATTGACCCCGGGCCAACACCATGCACGCGCTTGAACGCCTTGCGGAAAGCGGCCTCCGTCTCGTAGCCGACGCGCTCCGCCGCGGTCGCGACCGACATCTGCGGATTGCGCAACAACAGCTCCGCCTGCGTCATCCGCCACCGGGTCAGGTACTCGATTGGTGTCGTGCCGACGAGCTCTGAAAAGCGCTGAGCAAAGCTGGCCCTCGACATTCCACAGATCTGCGCAAGACTCTCTAGTGTCCAGGCGGCGGCGGGTTCGCGATGAATCGCAGCCAGTGCCTTGCGTAGCCGAGCGTCGGCCAGTGCTGCGAGCAGTCCACGCTGATCCGCCAGCTGACCGATGTATTGGCGCACGACCATCACGAACAGCGTGTCGGCCAGCTTGTCGAGCACGGTTCGCGTGCCGATACCTTCGCCCTGCGCTTCCTCCAGTAGCAGCTGACCGATGACTTCGAAATTCCGTCCCGCGGACTCGCGCCGCACGACGATGACCTCCGGCAGTGCGTCGAGGATCGGATTCTTGTCGCCGGCCTGGAACTCGAAGTAACCGCAGACCAGCGTCGTGAACGGGCCTTCGCCGTCCATGGCCATGACGTTCTCTTCGCCGTGCAGCTCCGGCGTGCCCGTCAGCATGTGCCAGGCGTCGTGCGGGAACACGACGAGGTCGCCCCCCTGCAGCGACTCCGGCGCTTTCGTGCCGCGCATGTGGAGCCAACAATTCCCTCGCCCAACGAGGTGGAATGCCGCGCGCTTGTGGCCGGAGGTGCCCATCTGCCAGATCCCGCACAGCTGGGGATGGCCGTAGACGCCGGCACGCAGCTGGTAGGCGTTCAACACGGACGACAACAGGTCGTCCTCTGGACTCTCGGACATAAAACACGGACTCCAAACCGTTCAAGCAGTTGCGCGTGGCGACCTAGTATCGCCGCATTCGACTTGAATGCGAGGTATGGATTCCATGGCGGACGCACACGAATCGCTGGACGCGGTCCGGCACTACTACGGCGAGGTGCTGAGATCGTCTGCGGACCTGCAGACCTCGGCCTGCTGCCTGGCCGACGCGATGCCCCGGCATCTGGCGGCTCTCCTCGGCGACATCCACCCCGAAGTTCGCGACCGCTTCTACGGCTGCGGCTCGCCGCTGCCCTCCGCACTGGACGGCGCGACGGTGCTCGACCTCGGCTGCGGCTCCGGCCGCGACTGCTACCTGCTGTCGCGTCTGGTCGGCGCGCAGGGCCGCGTGATCGGCGTCGACATGACGGACGAGCAACTGGCCGTCGCGCGTCGCCACGTCGGCTATCACGCCGACAAGTACGGCTACGGCAACGTCGACTTCCGCCACGGCTACATCGAGGACCTTGAGGCAGCTGGCATTGCCGACGATTCGGTCGACGTCGTCGTCTCCAACTGCGTGCTGAACCTGTCGCCGGACAAGGCACGCGTATTCCGCGAGATCTTCCGTGTGCTCAAGCCCGGCGGTGAGCTGTACTTCTCCGACGTGTTCGCCGACCGCCGCATCCCGGCGGCGCTGGCCCGCGATCCCCTGTTGCTGGGCGAGTGCCTGGGCGGCGCTCTGTACGTCGAGGACTTCCGCCGGCTGATGGCGCAGGTCGGCTGTCTCGACGCGCGCGTGGTCACCAGCGCGCCGCTGGCGATCAACAATCCGGACATCGAGCGCATGATCGGCTTCGTTCGCTTTCACTCGATGACGATCCGGGCGTTCAAGCTGCCGCTCGAAGACCGCTGCGAGGACTTCGGCGAGGTCGCGACCTATCTGGGCACGCTGCCTGAGCATCCGCACGCCTACGTGCTTGACGATCACCACCGCTTCGAGGCGGGCCGGCCCATGCTGGTCTGCGGCAACACGGCCGACATGCTGCGGCGCAGCCGCTACGCACCGCACTTTCGCGTGACCGGCGACCGGTCCACGCACTTCGGACTGTTCGACTGCAGCACGCCGGCGATCGCACAGACCCCCTCAGTCGGCGCGAAGACCGGCTGCTGCTGATCATGAGTGCTGCATTTCCGCTGGTCGTGGAGACACACGACCCCGTCCCTGCGCGCCACAGCTTCACGCGGACCCTGTGCGAGCGTCGCGTCAACCTGACGCCCCTGAGTATCGACACGCTCCAGGTCAATCTGACCAAGCTGTGCAACCAGGCGTGCCGGCACTGTCACGTCGATGCCTCGCCGGCGCGGACCGAGGCTCTGTCGCGCGAAGGGATCGAGCGCATCGCCGCGATCCTCGCCGCGCATCCGCAGATCCAGACGCTGGACCTGACCGGAGGAGCGCCCGAGCTGCATCCCGACTTCGACTGGCTGGTCGAACGAGCCGCCGCCCTGCACCGCCGGGTGATGGTCCGACACAACCTGACGGTGACCTTCGACGGCCATCCGCAGAGCGGTGCGAGCAAGGCGTATCTGCCCGAGTTCTTTGCGCGCCATCGGGTCGAAGTGGTGTCATCCCTGCCGTACTACCAGGAACTGTTCACGGACAAGCAGCGCGGCAGCGGCGTGTTCGGGAAGAGCATCGACGGTCTCAAGCAGCTCAACGCGCTCGGCTACGGGGCCGAGAACAGCGGCCTGGTCCTCGATCTCGTCTTCAATCCGGTCGGCCCCTACCTGCCGGCGCCCCAGGCGTCGCTCGAAGCCGACTACAAGCGCGTCCTGCTCGCCCAATACGGCGTCGTCTTCAACCGGCTGTTCACGATCACCAACATGCCGATCAATCGCTTTGCCCTGCATCTGCGCAAGGCCGGGCAGTACGACAGCTACATGGACAAGCTGGTCGGCGCCTTCAATCCGTCGGCGGCAGAAAACGCCATGTGCCGCAGCCTGATCAGCGTCGGCCCGGACGGCACGCTGTATGACTGCGACTTCAACCAGCAGCTGGGCATGCCGGTCCAGCGCGACGCCAAACCCCTGACGATTTTCGATTTCGACGCCAAAGAGCTGTTGGCACGCCGCATCCGCGTCGCCAATCACTGCTTCGGCTGCACGGCCGGCGCGGGCTCATCCTGCGGCGGCGCCACCACCTGACGGGATCTCCATGAATCTTCTCAAGTCGATCTTCATCTCCTCGTTCATGACCGCCTTGGTTGCCGCGCTGGGGCTGGCGGCCTGGCGCCTGTTCCAGCTGCCGTCCGACGCGGCGTGGTGGGGCACCGTGATTGCCGCCGGGGTGCCAATGGTCTTCTTCGCGCGCCTGTTTCTCGCGCCGATCGCGCGCACCGAGGCGTCGCTGTGGTGGATGCCCGCGCTGGGCGTGGTCGGGACGCTGGTGGCCGTCGCGCTCGGTGGCTTCGCGCTGCCGGCGGCGATTGCACTGGGCCTTGCCGCGCTGTCGCTGATCTACACGCAGTGGTATTCGCGTTTCGCGCACCGGGAAGCGGGCGTGCTCGCGGTGGGCCGCGGCTTGCCGCCATTCGAGCTGGAGGACATCGAGGGACGCGTTCTGCGATCCGGAGATCTCACCGGCAAGCCGGCGCTGTGGATGTTCTTCCGCGGCAACTGGTGTCCGTTCTGCATGGCGCAGATCCGCGAGGTCGCGGCGCAGTACCGCACGCTGGCGGCCCGCGGTGTCGAGGTCTTCCTGATCAGCCCGCAGCCGCAGGACCACACGGTCGATCTGGCCAAGCGTTTCGATGTGCCGATGCGATTTCTCACCGACCGCGACAACCGCGCCGCCGCCTGCCTGGGCATCCTCGCCGAGAACGGCCTGCCGCTGGGCATGCAGGCGCTGGGCTACGACTCGGACGTGCCGATGCCGACGGTGTTCATCACGTCGAGCGGCGGGCGCGTGGTTTACAGCGACCTGACCGAGAACTACCGCATCCGCCCCGAGCCGGCAGAGTTCCTGGCCGCGCTCGATCGCGCCGGTATCTGAGGCCACGATGGCCAAACGAATCGTCCTGCTGCTTCTGCTCGCCAGCCTCGTCGGTGCCTTCTTCGCGCTCGGGCTGGACCGCTATTTCTCTCTGGAGTACCTGCAGTCCCAGCGCGGTGCGCTGGTTGCGTACCGCGACGCGCAGCCAGTCCTCGTCACCGCGGGCTTCTTCGGCATCTACGTCCTGGTCACGGCGCTGTCGATCCCGGGCGCTGCGGTGCTGACGCTCGCGGCGGGCGCGATCTTCGGTGTCATCTGGGGCACCGTACTGGTGTCGTTCGCGTCGACCGCCGGCGCCACCGGCGCCTTTCTGTTCGCGCGCTACCTGTTCCGTGACGGCATCGAGCGACGCTACGGTGACCGCCTCAAGGCGATCAATGCCGGCATCGCGCGCGACGGCGCTTTCTACCTGTTCACGCTGCGCCTGGTGCCGGCGATCCCGTTCTTCCTGATCAATCTGCTGCTGGGACTGACGCAGATGAGTGCGCGGACCTTCTTCTGGGTCAGCCAGCTCGGCATGCTCGCCGGCACCGTCGTCTATGTGAACGCCGGCACGCAGCTGGCGCAGCTCACGTCGCTGCGCGGCATCCTCTCGCCCGGACTGGTCGGCGCCTTCGTCCTGCTGGGGATCTTCCCGCTGATCGCGCGCAAGCTGGTGGACACGATCAAGGCGCGGCGGGTCTACGCGCCGTATCGCCGGCCCGCGCGTTTCGACCGCAACATGATCGTGATCGGCGGCGGCAGCGGCGGTCTGGTCAGCGCCTACATCGCCGCCACCGTGAAGGCCAAGGTCACGCTGGTCGAAAAGCACAAGATGGGCGGCGACTGCCTGAACACCGGCTGCGTACCCTCGAAAGCGCTGATCCGTTCGGCGAAGTTCGCCAGCCACCTGCAGCGCGCCGGCGAGTTCGGATTCGGGAACGTGTCCGTCAAGCCGGATTTCGCCCGCGTGATGGAACGCGTGCAGTCGGTCGTGCGCACCGTCGAGCCGCACGATTCGGTCGAACGCTTCACCGAGCTGGGGGTCGAAGTGCGCGAAGGCGCCGCGCGACTGGTCGATCCCTGGACGGTCGAGATTGCACTGCATGACGGACGGACCGAGCGTCTGACCGCACGTTCGATTGTCATCGCGGCCGGCGCGCAGCCCTTCGTGCCGCCGATTCCCGGCCTGGCCGAGGCAGGCTACCTGACGTCCGACACGTTGTGGGAACTGCGCGAGCTGCCACGTCGCCTGGTTGTGCTCGGCGGCGGGCCGATCGGCTCGGAGTTGACCCAGGCGTTCGCGCGCCTGGGTGCGCAGGTCACGCAGGTCGAGATGCTGCCGCGCATCCTGCTGCGGGAAGACCCGGAGGTGTCCGAGGCCGTGCGCAGGCGCTTCGTCGCCGAGGGCATCGACGTGCGCGTCGATACCAAGGCCAAGGCGGTCGTCATCGAGAACGGCGAAAAGCTCCTCGTCTGCGAGCATGCCGGAGCGGAAACGCGCATTCCGTTCGACCAGATCATCGTCGCCGTCGGCCGTGTCGCCCGGCTCAAGGGCTACGGACTCGAAGAGCTGGGCGTCAAGACGACGCGCTCGATCGAGGTCAACGAATTCCTGCAGACCAACTTCCCGAACATCTACGCCGTCGGCGATGCCGCCGGTCCTTACCAGTTCACGCACACGGCGTCGCACATGGCCTGGTACGCGGCGGTCAACAGCCTGTTCGAGCCGCTGCTGGCGCTGCGCGGTGGCAAGTTCAAGGTCGACTATTCGGTGATTCCGTGGGCGACGTTCACCGAGCCGGAGGTCGCTCGCGTCGGCCTCAACGAGACCGAGGCGAAGGAACGCAACATCCCGTACGAAGTCACGACGTTCGACATCGAGGAGCTGGATCGGGCGATCGCCGACGGCGAGGCGCACGGCCTGGTCAAGGTGCTCACGGTGCCGGGCAAGGACCGCATCCTCGGCGTGACCCTCGTCGGCGAGCATGCGGGCGACCTGATCGCCGAGTACGTACTGGCGATGCGTCACGGCATCGGCCTGAGCAAGATCCTCGGCACGATTCACATCTACCCGACGCTGGCCGAGTCGAGCAAGTACGTGGCCGGACAATGGAAGGCCGCGCACAAGCCGGAACGCTTGCTCCGCTGGGTAGAGCGCTTCCACGCTTGGCGAAGAGGTTGATCGATGAAGCACTGGATCAGGAGACTGCTGATGATCGCGACCCTCACTGCGGCCGGCGGCGCGTCGGCGCTTGATCACCGCTACGACAGCTACGGTCGTCTGCTCGGTCAGCACGTGCACTGGGTCGCGTCCGGGCACGCCAGCGTCGTCGACTACGACGGCCTGCGCCGTGATCGGGCCGCGCTCACGGCCACGCTGGCCGACTTTTCGAAAGTCACGCAGTCCGAGTTCGACGGCTGGACACGCGCCCGGCAGATGGCCTTCCTGATCAACGCCTACAACGGCTTCACGCTGGACCTGATCCTGAGCAAGTACCCGGACCTGAAGTCGATTCGCGACCTGGGCTCTCTGCTGCGCTCGCCGTGGAAACAGCCGTTCTTCCAGCTGCTCGGCGATACGCGCACGCTCGACTGGGTCGAGCACGACACGCTGCGTCCGCGCTACCGCGATCCGCGCGTGCACTTCGCGGTCAACTGCGCCTCGATCGGCTGCCCGGCGCTGCGCCCGGAACCGTATACGGCCGGGCAACTCGATGCGCAGCTGGACGATCAGCAGCGCCGCTTCCTGTCCGACCGGACGCGAAACCGCTACAACGCCGCGGATGGCGCGCTCTACCTCTCGCAGATCTTCCGTTGGTATGGCGACGACTTCGCCGGGAACGGACAGACGCTGCAGGACTGGCTGTCCAGTCAGGCGACACTGCTCGCCGACAGCGACGCCGACCGGCAGAAGTTGCGCAGCGGCACGTTCCGGATCGAGCATCTGTCCTATGACTGGATGCTCAATGCGAAACCGCGGGGCCGGTAACACAGCCCCATGAGCGCGGCGATCGGCATTCTGGCCAGAGCACCGGTTTCCGGCTTGAGCAAGACGCGGCTGATTCCCGCGATCGGCGCCAGCCGTGCCGCCCGACTGCAGCGCCATCTCATCGACCGCACCCTGTCGACCGCATGCGAAGCGGGCGTCGATCGTGTCGTGCTGTATACGGAGGGAGATTCCGGCGACGGCTTCGGGAACGACCTGCGCCGCCGCTATCCCATCGGCGTTCGGCCCCAGCGTGGTGCCGATCTGGGAGCCCGCATGGCGGATGCGATGTGCGCTCTGCTGGCCGCCCACTCGCGCGCCGTCCTCATCGGCACCGACTGCCTGACGCTGACGCCCCTGGATCTCAGCGACGCTGCGGCGGCTCTGACGCAAACCCGTATGGTGTTTGCGCCTGCCGAAGATGGCGGTTACGTGCTGGTCGGCGCCCGCACGTTCCCCGAATCGGTTTTTCAGAACATCGCCTGGGGCGGGACGACCGTCATGTCCGACACGCGGCGTCGGCTCCGGGATGCCGGCTGGGCATTCGGGCGCGACTGGACCGAACGGGACACGCATTGGGAT
The DNA here is from genome assembly GCF_040066175.1 of Fontimonas sp. SYSU GA230001. NCBI lineage: Bacteria > Pseudomonadati > Pseudomonadota > Gammaproteobacteria > Nevskiales > Nevskiaceae > Fontimonas > Fontimonas sp. SYSU GA230001. Next base: position 27,885 of record NZ_JBEAAM010000022.1, on the reverse strand, counting down.
ATCGATCGTCCCGCGGATCTGCGGCGAGCCGTGGCTGCCGGCCTTCTCGATTCCTCATGGGAGATTGGGCGCGACATGCCTGTCTCGCGCGCTCATCCAGTGGAGACTTGATATGCCTTATCACGCCGTTCCCCTTGCATCGATCACTATGCCGGCGCGCCTGCCGCGGCGGATCGTGGTCGACGGGCTGCACCTGACGGATGACGATTCAGCACGGGCCGTGATGACCGACTTTGCTCACGTCCAGCCGGTGGGCGTCGCGCGCGACCGGCATATCGACGACGCGCTGCAGGACATGATCCAGGCCGGCGTGCGCTCGCTACTCGTGATCGCCGAAGGCGTCGTGATTGGACTGATCACGTCTTACGACATCCAGGGCGAAAAGCCGATCCAGTTCCTGCAGGGGACCGACTGCATCCATGAGAGTTGCCTGCACCGCGACGTGCTCGTCGACGACATCATGGTGCGCTGGGAAGCATTGCCGAAACTCTCGCTGGATGCGCTGGGCCGCCAACGGGTCGGCGACCTTCGGCTCACGTTCGCGCAGCATCCCGAGTGGATGCACCTGCTCGTGATCGAGACGCAGGACGACGGGGCCTGTTTCGTACGCGGCATCGTGTCGCGGACACGCCTCGAGCGGCTCACTGACCTTCAGAAGGTGGCGGCATGAGACTTCGAACGATCCGGGCGGTGACCGTTACCGCGGCTGTCCTGTGCTGCGCCCTGTCACTGTCAGCGGCGGCCGAGTCCCCGCTCGAAGCCGCGATCAGCGGAAAGCACCGCACGCTCGACTTCGTGCAGCGCGACGCGGCGCGGCATCCGCTGGAGACACTGACATTCTTCGGCATCGAGCCCGGCATGACCGTGGTCGAGATCTGGCCGGGGGCCTCGGGCTGGTATACGGAGATCCTCGCGCCGCTGCTGCGAACACACGGCCACCTGTACGCGGCGCACTTCAATAGCGATTCGACTTCACAGTTTTACCGCGAAAGCCGTGCGGATTTCGAGGTCAAGCTCACTACGAACCCGGCCGTCTACGACCAGGTCGTCGTCACCAGCTTCAATCCGCCGGCGCATGCCGACATCGCCCCGCCAGGCAGCGCCGATCGGGTGGTGACCTTCCGCAACGTGCACAACTGGTACATGCGCGGCGGCGGCGATGACAGGGTCGTTGCAGCATTCCAGGCGATGTTTCGGGCGTTGAAGCCCGGCGGCGTGCTGGGAGTCGTTGACCATCGCCTGCCGGCGAGTCGTCCGCTCACCGATCAGGAGGACAGCGGCTACATGCGCGAGGACTACGTCATCGCCATGGCGCAGCGCGCCGGCTTCGTGCTGGCCGCAAAGTCCGAGATCAACGCCAACCCGCGGGACACGGCCGACCACCCGAAAGGCGTGTGGACCTTGCCGCCGACCCTGCGTCTGGGCGAGGTCGACCGCGACAAGTACCTGGCGATCGGCGAGAGCGATCGCATGACTCTGAAGTTCGTCAAACCCAAGTCGTAACGCACCATGCCTCGGATGTTCTCCTCGATGCGGCTTGCGCTGGCACTCGTCGGTCTGGCGCTGTCGGCCTGCAGCAAGCCATCCGCACCCGCGTCGTCCGATCCCGACCGCCTTCAGGGCAAGCTCGTCGTCACCGGATCGAGCACGGTCGCGCCGTTGGCAGCGGAGATCGGCAAGCGCTTCGAGTCGCTGCATGCCGGCGTGCGTGTGGACGTGCAGACCGGCGGCTCGTCGCGCGGCATCGCCGACGCGCGTCAGGGGCTCGCCGACATCGGCATGGCCTCGCGCGCGCTCAAGCCCGAGGAGGCAGACCTTCACGGCTTTGCGATCGCGCGCGACGGCATCGCGGTGATTCTCAACGCTGCCAATCCGGTCGCGACACTGACGGACGCGCAGGTCGTTGCGATCTACACCGGTCGCATCGCCCGCTGGACCGAAGTCAGCGGCAATGACGCGCCGATCACGGTGGTCAACAAGGCGGAGGGGCGCTCCACTCTGGAATTGTTCCTGCACTACTTCAAGCTCGAGTCGCCTGCCGTGAAAGCGCACGTGGTCATCGGCGACAACGAGCAGGGCATCAAAACGGTGGCCGGCAATCCGGACGCGATCGGCTATGTCTCGGTCGGCGCCGCCGAATACAGCGCGACCCACGGTGTGCCGGTGAAGCTGCTGCCGATGAAGGGCATCGCCGCGTCCATCGCCACGGTCAAGGACGGCAGCTTTCCGTTGTCGCGACCGCTGAACCTGGTGACGAAGGCCGAGCCCGCGGGGCTGGCCAAAGCGTATATCGACTATGCGCGTTCACCGGCCGTCCACGACCTCGTGGAGAAACTGTACTTTGTTCCGCTGGAACCCTGATCGCGTCCTCGCCGTCGGCCTGCGCCTATGCGCTGCGGGCGCGGCGGCGATCGTGCTGCTGATCGCGGCGTTTGTCGTCGTGGAGTCGTGGCCTGCGCTGCGGCATCTGGGTATCGGACGCTTCGTGACCGACCCCTCCTGGCATCCAACGGCCCGGGCGGCTCAGGGCACATTCGACTTGCTGCCGATGGTCTGGGGAACGCTGTGGGCGACGGCGGGCGCCGTGCTGCTGGCAACGCCGCTGGGCGTGCTGTCGGCGCTCTTCGTTCACCACTACGCCGCACGGCTCGCCGCCCGCGTATACCGGCGGATGATCGAGCTGCTGGCCGGCATCCCGTCGGTCGTCTACGGATTCTGGGGTCTGGTCGTGCTGGTGCCGCTGATTCGCGCCCTGTATCCGCCCGGTCCGAGCCTGCTGGCCGGCATCCTGATTTTGACGCTGATGATTCTGCCGACGATCGCGCTGATGGCGGACGCGGCGATCGCGGCCGTCCCCGCGGCGCAGCTGAGGGCCGCCGCGGCGCTGGGCCTTTCGCGCGGACGCACCGTGGTCGGCGTCGTGCTGCCGGCGGCGCGTTCGGGCCTGCTGACCGGCGTCGTGCTCGGCACCGGCCGCGCGATTGGCGAGACGATGGCGGTGCTGATGGTCTGCGGCAACGTCGTGCAGACGCCGGACTCGCTGTTCGATCCCGTGCGCACGCTGGCGGCCAACATCGCGCTGGAGATGGCCTATGCGCTGGGTGACCACCGATCGGCGCTGTTCGTCAGCGGGCTCGTGCTGCTGGCGTTGATCGCTGCGCTGACCGCCATCGCGGCGCATCTGCGGCCGCAGGCGGTGGCGCATGCCTAGATTCGATGCGCTGCTCGTACACGGTGCCGCGCTGACAGTCGCCGTTTTGTTCTGCTGGCTGCTGGGCGATCTGGCCTGGCATGGACTCGCCCACATCGACTGGGCATTCCTGACCGAACCGCCGCGCGACGCCGGTCGCGCCGGCGGCATCGGTCCGATCCTGGTCTCCACGGGCCTGATCCTCGCGGTCTGCCTTGCGGTCAGCGTGCCGCTGGGTGTCGGAGCCGCGGTCTTCCTGTCCGAGTACACGTCCAGCGCATCGGCGTTCGGCCGCGCGGTCGAGCACAGCCTGGACGTGCTTGCCGGCATTCCGTCGATCGTGTTCGGGCTGTTCGGCAATGCGTTCTTCTGCATCGTCCTGGGGCTGGGCTTTTCGATCCTGTCCGGCGGTCTCACGCTGGCCTGCATGGTGCTGCCGATCCTGATCCGCGCGACCGAAGAAGGCTTGCGCGCGGTGCCGACCGACGTGCGCCACGGCGCCGCCGCGCTGGGGTTGTCGCGGACGCGCACGCTGTTCGGCCTGCTGCTGCCGGCCGCAGCGCCGGGGCTGGTCGTCGGCCTGGTGCTGGGCATCGGCCGCGCCCTCGCGGAGACCGCGGCGCTGATCTTCACCAGCGGCGATGTCGACCGCATGCCTGAGTCGCTGCTGGACTCCGGTCGCGCGCTGTCGCTGCACATCTTCGACCTGTCGATGAACATCAGCGGCGGCAACGCGAACGCCTATGCGTCGGCTGTCGTGCTCGTCGTCCTGCTGCTCGCGATCAATCTGACCGCGTCCTCGCTGGCCGATCGCTGGCTGCACCGCCGGAGTCTTGTCGCATGACTGTCGCCGCTTCGCCGTGCTGCTCCGCGCCTCAGGCGGCGCCTGTCACCCGGCCCGTGATGGAGATCGAGAATCTGGGCCTGGCCTACCAGGGTCGCTGGGCATTTCGTGACGTCTGCCTGCAGATTCCCGCGAACACCGTGACCGCACTGATCGGCCCTTCCGGCTGCGGCAAGACCAGTTTCCTGTCGTGCCTGAACCGGCTCAGCGACCTGATTCCCGGATGCACGACCGAAGGCAGCGTGCGACTGCACGGACGCGATGTCCGCGACAAGGCTGTCGACGTCGTCGCGCTGCGCCGCCAGGTCGGCATGATCTTCCAGAAGCCCAATCCGTTCCCGCTGTCGATCCGCCGCAATATCGAGCTGCCGCTGCTCGAAATCGGCGTCCGTCGACGCAGCGAAGTCGATGCCGTCGTCGAGCGCGCGCTGAGCGAAGTCGGCCTTTGGGACGAGGTCAAGGACCGGCTGCATGCGCCGGCGCAGGCCCTGTCCGGCGGCCAGCAGCAGCGCCTGTGCATCGCCCGTGCACTGACACTGCAACCCGAGCTGCTGCTGATGGACGAGCCCTGCAGCGCGCTCGATCCGATCGCGTCGAGTGTCGTCGAAGATCTGATCGCGCAGTTGAAGCAGCGCTACAGCGTTCTGATCGTGACCCACAACCTCGCGCAGGCCCGGCGCATCTCGGACCGTTGCGGCGTGTTCTGGGTACGCGGCGGCACCGGCGGGTTGGTCGAGTGCGGCGAGACCGGCTGCATCTTCGAATGTCCATCGGATCCAGTCACGGCGGCCTACGTCCAGGGGCGGCGCGGATGAACCGAAATGTTCTGCGAACGGTGCTCGCGCCCGCACACCTGCGCCGCACCGGACTGATCGCGCTGATCGTCGGCAGCTGGCTGACTGCTTTCAATCAGGGCGATGCGCTCCTCGCCGGCGCCTGGAGCGGCCGGCTTGCGCTCAAGGTATTCCTGAACTACCTGACGCCTTTCGTCGTCGCCAACCTGGGTCTGCTGTCGCGGCACGCAACGCCAAGCTCCGATTCCCGCGGAAACGAAGAGCCATAGGCAGCACGGCGCTCAAAGTGCCGCGTGATTATTAACAAACCTCAGCCGAGGCTCGGGAAATGAGCCTGCTGGCTGGGAAGATGGCGCCATGGTTCTGACGGAGATGCCGACCATGGCGATGAATCGAGTGCAGTTTCAACCCGGACTGTCGATGGCGGAGTTCATCCGGCGATACGGCAGCCAGCGCCAGTGCGAGCAGGCGCTGATCGCGGCGCGCTGGCGGGACGGATTTCGCTGCCCGCAGTGCGGGGACAGCCGGTCGAGCACCTTCGAGCGGGATGGCCGGCACTACTGGCAGTGCTGCCGCTGCCGACGCCAGACGACGGCCACGGCCGGCACCATCTTCGCGGCGACCAAGCTGCCGCTGACGACCTGGTTTCTGGCGATGCACCTGCTGACCCAGTCGAAGAACAACGTCTCGGCCCTGGAGCTGCGCCGGCATCTGGGGGTGTCGTATGTCACCGCCCTGATGATCAAGCACAAGCTCATGCAGGTCATGGCTGATCGTGAGCAGGGCCTTGTTCTGACAGGGCGTATCGAGATCGACGACGCCTACCTGGGCGGCGAGCATCCGGGCACGCCGGGGCGTGGATCGCCCAACAAGGTGCCGTTTATCGCCGCCGTCCAGACCAGCCCGGACGGCAAGCCGCAGAAGGTTTGCTTCAAGGCCATGCGCTTCACCAAGGCCGGCATCCAGGACTGGGCGCACCGCGCCATCGATCCCGACGCCGTGGTCGTCAGTGACGCGCTGCCCAGCGTCAAGGCTGGACTCGCTGGCGTGGCTTTCATCACCATGCCAGTCTGAGCATTGCCGCCTACGGCTTCCTGCTCGCCGAACGACTCACCGGATACAAGCCCGGCTCCCAAAAAACCGCATTCGACGTCAAGCGCCTGGCGTACCCGACGATTACGTCCCGCGCGGTGCTGCGCAGAGCACAGCTCCACGTGCCGGACTCGATCCCCACGCTGCGCCATCGGCTCAGCGTCATCCTCGCCGCGCGCGTGCCCCGATGTTTGTGCTGCGGCAGGTGTCGGGTCAATCTACTCTTATGACACAGTACGACTAGGCGTTTTTCGGGGCCGAGTACAGGGAGGTGATCAAGGGACAACGGAGTCGTCCCTTCGTAGACTCGCAGCGAGCCAACAACGCCGCCAGTGCCGACTCGATGCGACGCAGGTCCGCAAGTCTCTGCCGCACATCTGCGAGCCGGCGGTCGCCGAGCTGCCGCGCTTCGCGGCAGTGCGTTCCATCCTCCAGCTTGAGCAGCTCGGCAACCTCGTCGAGCGTAAAACCAAGTGCCTGCGCCTGGCGGATGAAGCGCAGCCGCGCGACGTGATCGTCGTCGTAGCGGCGGATGCTGCGTGCGGGACGCTCCGGCTTGTCAACGAGGCCACGGCGCTGGTAGTAGCGGATCGTCTCCACGTGAACGCCGGAGCGCTGCGCGAGTGCGCCGATCGTGTAGGTCTGCGCCATGTTGACTCCGTAGTCGACTACGGAGATAGGGTAACCTCACCGAATCCCCGGAGACAGCCGCAGTGCCGCCCATCATCAAAGTATCGATAGCATGGATATCGCGTCTCGGCGACAAAGCCGGTGCCATGTCGTCAGTCGTTTCCGCCATGGGTTGTGCGATGTGTTTTCCCGCAATTGCCGGTTTGGGCGCGGCCATCGGCCTGGGCTTCCTGAGTCGCTGGGAAGGCATGCTCATCAACACGCTGCTGCCGCTGTCCGCGTGGCTGGTTCTGGGACTCAACGCGCTGGGCTGGGTTGCGCACCGGCAATGGCATCGCAGCCTGATCGGCATGCTCGGACCAACCCTGTTGCTGCTGTCGCTCTACCCTTGGTTCAAGTACGGCTGGAGCGCAAAGGTCACATACGCCGCGCTCGCCCTCATGGTCGCGGTGTCGGTGTGGGATGTGTGGTCTCCGGCCAGCCGGCACTGCGAGGACAGTCACTGCGGTCGAGCTTCCGCATGACGGCGATCGTGCTTGAGTCCGTGATCACCTGTCCGCACTGCGGGTTCGCGCGGCAGGAAACGATGCCGACTGACGCCTGCCAGTTCTTCTACGAATGCCGTCAGTGCAAGGCGCTGCTGCGCCCAAAGCCGGGCGACTGCTGCGTGTTCTGTTCGTACGGCTCGGTGAAGTGCCCTCCGGTCCAGCAGGCACGAGGGTGCTGCAGCACGCCCGACGCGACACCGGGACGCTGAATCGCGGAACAATCCGCCATCACTGCCGGGGGCCATCTCATGAACACTCAAGACACTGTGACACTCGACCAGTGGCGTGCGCGTGCCTGCACCATCGACATCGACGGCGTGCGCGGCGCGTACTGGGGAAGCGGCGCGGGCGAGCCGGTGCTGTGCTTCCACGGCGTACCGGCGTCGGCCTATCTGTATCGCAAGGTTCTGCCTGCGCTGGCGGAACGCGGCCTGCGCGGCATCGCATTCGATCTGCCGGGACTCGGCCTTTCCGACCGACCAACGTCCTTCGACTATACGTGGACGGGGCTGTCGGCCTGGGCTGATCGCTTCGCCGAAGCCCTGGGTCTCACGCGCTGCCACTTCGTCGTGCACGACATCGGCGGCCCGGTCGGCTTTGACGTGATCCGCCGCCGGCCGGAGCGCGTCGCCTCGCTGACGGTGCTGAACACCGTCCTCGAAGTCTCACGCTTCACGCCCCCTTGGGTCATGCGCCCGTTTCGGTGGGCCGGCATCGGCGAGGCGTACCTGGCGGCGATGACGCCGACGATGCTCGGCGTGCTGATGCGCACACATGGCGTGCTTCGAGGACTTTCGCACGCCGAGGCGACGGCCTATGTGCAGCTCCTCAAGGGCGACGACGGCGGCCGCGCATTCCTGAAGATCATGCGCGGCTTCGAGCTGACGACGGCGTTCGAGTCGCGCATCGCCGCGTCGCTGCGCGCACGGACGTTTCCCGCGCAGATGCTATGGGGCGCACAAGACCCGGCGCTGCCCATGCGCCGCTATGCGCCGGCGATCGCCCGGCTGCTCGGCGTCACCGAAGCGACGCCGCTTCCCGGAAAGCATTTTATCCAGGAGGATTCAGCCGAGCAGATCGCCGACGCGGTCGTAGCGCTGGCAGGTTCGCCGAGGTAAGCCACTCTTTCGGGCGGATCGCCACTCGCACTCTGTTCAAGCGCTCCAGGCGCGCGGCGCGAACACCGCGTCGACCCGCGTATGGAACAGATGGTTGGAGTAATTGCTCAGCGTCTTGACCGCGATCGCGAGAATGATCTCCAGCACGTGTCGCTCGCTGTAACCGGCGCTCAGGAACGCATCGACGTCGCGTCGCGCCGGAAGGCCGCGCGTCGTCACCATCGTGCGTGTGAAGGCACTCAATGCCCCAAGCTTGGCGTCGGGAACTTCCGTGCCACTGCGAATCGCGTCGGTCACCGCCGGCGGTACCTTCGACATCTGGTCTGCGATGAAGCTGTGCGCGGCCACGCAGTATTGACAACCGTTGGTGCGGCTGATGGTCAGGAAAACGACTTCCTGCTCGGCCGGAGTGAAGCCCGACGACTGCCGGAACTGCTGATAGCCGTGCAGATACGTGTCCAGCAGGCCCGGCGAATTCGCCATGCCGGCATACATGTTCGGGACGAAACCCAGACTCTTCTGCGCACCTTCAAGCGCGGCCTTGGCAAGCGGCTCGGCATCGGCCGCAGTGCGGGGGGACAACGTCAGCTTGTACTCGGCAGACATCACGGACTCCAGGTAAGGCGAATGGTGCAACCGAGCATGGGCTGCTCAACTGATGCATGACAGATTGCAGCGTCTGAGAATCATGTCCGACCGTATCGGTGCGCCGGACGCCGGTAACTCGTCGCGGCGGTGGCTCAGCTGCCGGAACCGGCGGGGGCGGCGTCAGAACCCGATGACTCGAGTCTCGCAATCAGAGCATCCAGACCGCCGCGCTTGATTTCGGCGGCGAACTGACCGCGAAAGTTCACGGCGAGGCTGATGCCTTCGATCGCAATATCGTAGATGCGCCATCCAGCCTGCCCGTCGAGGCGCATGGAGAACGCAATGGCCAATGGAGGCTTGCCGGGCTGCTGAACTTCGAGATTGACCGTGGCCGACGATCCGTCGTTACGGACGGTGGCCGCCTTCCAGACCAATCGGGTCGACGGTTCGTAGCCCAGAAACGCGCTGGCATACGTGTTGATCAGCGTATGACGGAACGCATCGAGAAACCGCTGGCGCTGTTCGCCAGACGCAGACTTCCAGTGCTGCGCGAGCACGAGCCGCCCCGTGTAATCGAAGTCGAACACCGGAAGCAAAACGCCGTCGACCATCGCGCGAAAGTCCGCCTGGTTCTGTTCGTAGGCTTTCCTGTTCTTCTGGATCTGCGATAGCAACTGGTCGGTCGCACCTTGCACCACCGTTTGTGGTGTGGACTCTGATGCGGCGGCGTGCGGCGTGAGCAGCACCAAGGCCCAGAGCAGCACTGCGGAGCGAATGATTGCTGCGAACATGATCAACATCCTCAACTACGGTGGCCGCATGCTAGGTCCGCCCTCAGTCCGCCGATACGCTCGACCGTCCGGACTTTGTGCTTGATCGTCGGATGCCCGCGCGCTCTGCCCGCGCGCCCCGCGGGGCGCGGCCCTCGATACACGGCGTAGCCTCCTGCCCAAGACGATCGAACATGAAGTCCCGACGATCGAATGCGGCGCGACTTGCAAGCACTGCCTAGCATGGCCTCGCATATTCAATCGCGAGCATCTCATGAAGTTGTTGGCACGCCTGCATTGCGCGCTCATGTCCTTCGGCGCTGCCGACTTCGTCGCGCCGCTGCTGCTGCGTCTCTACCTCGTCCCGATCTTCTGGATGGCCGGAACGCGAAAGTTGGAAGGCTTCGGCGACACGGTGGCCTGGTTCGGCAATCCGGCTTGGGGGCTGGGTCTGCCGTTTCCCTGGCCGATGGCCCTTTTCGCGACGGCCACGGAAATCGGTGGCGCGATCTCTCTGTTGCTGGTTGTCGCGGTGCGCTGGTTCGCGATCCCTCTGATGTTCACGATGGTGGTGGCCGCCGGCACCGTGCATTGGCAGAACGGCTGGCTTGCGATTGCCGAGGGGTCCGGACCATTCGCAACCGAGCGCACCGTCGAGGCCGCCGAGCGCCTCGCGCGAGCCAAGGAGATTCTGCAGGAGCACGGCAACTACGAGTGGCTGACTGAGCACGGCAGCTTCGTGATCCTCAACAACGGCATCGAGTTTGCCGCGACCTATTTCGTGATGCTGCTGGCGCTCGCGTTCCTCGGCGCGGGGCGTTACGTCAGCGTCGACTACTGGGTATCGGAGTGGCTCAAGCGTCGTGAACGCGCACGTGGCCGACCCGATCCCCTGTCCTGTTCCCCAGTCCCACATGGAGAGTTGTCATGATCATGATCTGTGCAAAGAAGCCCGTTGCCATTGCGCTGGGCGCAGCGGTCGTCGCCGCGTACGGTGGTCTGCATGCCGAGTCCGTGTTCGCCGCCCAGGATCTCGCCGGCGGCTATCAGGTCGCCGCCGCCGAAGACAAGGCAGGTGAAGCGAAATGTGGCGAAGCTAAGTGCGGCGCCGACAAGAAGAGCGCCGGTGCCGATGGCAAGTCGGCGGAAGGCAAGTGCGGTGAGGGCAAGTGCGGCGCCGACAAGTCGAAGGCCGGCGGCGATGGTAAGACCGCAGAAGGTAAGGCTGCTGAAGGCAAATGCGGCGAAGGCAAGTGCGGCGGCAAGAAGTGATTCGCCCGGCGATCGCGCGGCTGACGCCGTCACGGTCGCCCTGACCAGCGACTGCGTCGGACCGGTGGCATGCCCGGCGTAAGGCATCCCCTGGCCGGACCACCAACGGTCCTCCCCAGCCTTGCGGCCACCGGTCCTTCGCAGACTCTGCAGACGAGCACCCGAATGAGCACGAATCCATCTGAAGCGCCGGACCTCGCCGATGTGTTCCGCGCCTATCCGCATGGCGTTCCCGAACTGCTCGCCTACCACGACATCCTGCTGCGTGGAGCGTCGGACCTGAGCGTTGCGCAGCGGGAGTTGATCGCGGCGTATGTGTCCGGCATCAACGCCTGCGGGTTCTGCTTTGGCGCGCACAGCATCATCGCGAGCACGTTCGGAGTCAGCGAAGACCTGATCCGCGCGCTGGTCGACGACCTGGACGCCGCACCGGTCGAACAGCGCCTCAAGTCCTTGCTGTACTACGTCGGCAAGTTGACGCGCACCCCGGCTCGCGTCACCGAACAGGACCGGGCACAGGTGTACGCCGCGGGATGGAGCGCGCGCGCCCTGCACGATGCCGTTGCGACCTGTGCGCTCTTCAACTTCATGAACCGACTCGTTGAAGGGATGGGCGTCAGGACCAGCTCCGCGATACAGGCAGCGCAGCGTGAGCGCCACGGCGCGGCCCCTCAGCAGAATGACCCGTCGCCGTACATGAACTACGGACGACGGATCGGCGTTGTGCCGCCGCTTCCGGACGTTCCGCAGCCGGACGACACGTGACCCTGCACGCTCGCACCGCGTGGATACTGGCCGGCGGCGGCAGCCTCGGCGCCGTTCAGGTCGGAAGCCTGCAAGCGCTCATCGCGGCCGGCCTGTGCCCAGACCTCGTCGTCGGCGCGTCTGTCGGCGCCATCAACGCCGCGTACCTGGCCGGGCGTCCAGACTCTGCCGGGATGGAGGCGCTTGCGTCGATCTGGCGCGGCTTGCGTCGCCAGGATGTCTTTCCCTTGAGCTGGATCGACGGGCTACGCACAGCCCTCGGACGGCGCAGCTATCTCATCTCGCCCAGCGCGTTGGGCCGCGTCATCGACGCCGCGCTGCCGTACGCGCGCCTCGAAAAGGCGGCGATTCCCATTCACGTCGTCGCCACCGACCTTCTGACCGGTGAAGCGGTGAGCCTGTCCGAGGGGTCCGCAAGAACGGCATTGCTGGCCAGCGCCGCCATTCCGTCGGTGTTTCCGGCGGTCACGCATCAGGGCCGCACGCTGATTGACGGCGGGGTGACGAGCAACACACCCATTGCCGAGGCAATCGCGCTGGGTGCTGAGCGTCTGATCGTTCTGCCGACCGGGTTTTCGTGTGCGTCGGACGATCGTCCGCAAAGCGCCTGGGCGATGGCGCTGCATGCCATCAATCTGCTGATCATGCGTCAGCTCGTTCGGGATGTGGCGCTGCACGGGCAGCGCGCCGAGATCGTCATCGTGCCGCCGCTGTGCCCGCTGGCCGTGAACGTGTTCGACTTCGACCACGGCGCCGAGTTGATCGACCGCGCCCGCGATGCCACGGCGCAGTGGCTGGATCATGGGGGCATCGCCAGGCCCGGCGTTCCCGACAGCTTGCGACCTCACCACCATGGGTCATGACGGTATCGGGTCGTGTCCCACGACGTGGTGTAGGTTCTGAAGGTCATCGGTGGCAACTGGTTTAGGTTTGGGTTTGCGAAGACTCAACCCTGAACACAAGGAACCACCGATGACCGATGAGATGATAAACTTGCGTGCGCTGCTGGAGAAGAGCCCGGACGCAGACCTGCTGCGCGAGATGATCGGCTTTGCCAGGTAAGCGGCTGATGGAGCTGGAGGTCGGGGCGCTGACCGGCGCAGCGTATGGCGAGAAGAGCGCCGAGCGCTTGGTCCAGCGCAACGGCTACCGCGAGCGCGACTGGCAGACGCGGGCCGGTACGGTCGAGCTGCGCATCCCCAAGCTACGCAAGAGCAGCTACTTCCCGGGCTTTCTGGAGCCGCGCCGGATGGCCGAGAGTGAGGCGGATCAGCAAACGATCCGGTGAATCGTTTGCCCGCCGAACACTGACGGCGGTGATCCAGGAGGCGTACATCCAGGGCATCTCGACGCGCTCGGTGGACGATCTGGTGCAGGCCATGGGCGGCAGCGGGATCTCCAAGAGTCAGGTTTCCCGGCTGTGCGAGGAAATCGACGAGCGCGTCCATGCCTTTCTGGACCGGCCGATCGAAGGCGACTGGCCGTACCTGTGGATCGACGCGACCTACGTGAAGACCCGTCAGGCCGGCCGGATCGTGTCGGTGGCAGTGATCGTTGCCGTCGGCGTGAATGCCGGCGGGTCAATCCCAGCTCAGGGCGCCACCCGTCTGATACTCCGTCACGCGCGTCTCGAAGAAGTTCTTCTCCTTCTTGAGGTCCATCACCTCGCTCATCCACGGGAACGGGTTTTCCGCACCGGGGTACAGCGGCTTGAGGCCGATCTGGGCGCAGCGGCGGTTGGCGATGAACTTCATGTATTCGTTGAACATGCTGGCGTTGAGGCCGAGCACGCCGCGCGGCATGGTGTCGTGCGCGTAGCGGATCTCCAGTTCGGTGGCCTCGACGATCATGTGGGCCACTTCCTGCTGGAACTCGGCGGTCCACAGGTGCGGGTTTTCGAGCTTGATCTGGTTGATCACATCGATGCCGAAATTCATGTGCATCGACTCATCGCGCATGATGTACTGGATCTGCTCGGAGGTGCCGACCATCTTGTTGCGGCGGCCGAAGCTGAGCAGCTGCACGAAGCCGACGTAGAAGAAGATGCCTTCGAAGACGACGTAGAACGCAATCAGGTCGCGCAGCAGGCGCTGGTCGGCCTCCTTTGTTCCGGTGTGGAAGTCGGGATCGGCGAGGCTCTGCGTGAACGGCAGGCTCCACGCGGCCTTGTCGTGGATGCTCGGGATCTCGCGGTACATGTTGAACACTTCCGCCTCGTCCAGGCCCAGGCTCTCGATGCAGTACTGGTAGGCGTGCGTGTGGATCGCTTCCTCGAAGGCCTGGCGCAGCAGGTACTGGCGGCACTCGGGGTTGGTGAGGTGGCGATACACCGCGAGCACGAGGTTGTTGGCGACCAGCGAGTCGGCGGTGGAGAAGAAGCCGAGGCTGCGCTTGATGATCGTGCGCTCGTCCTCGGTGAGCCCATTGGGGTCCTGCCACAGGGCGATGTCCGCGGACATGTTGATTTCCTGCGGCATCCAATGGTTGTTGCAGGCGTCGAGGTACTTCTCCCAGGCCCACTTGTACTTGAAGGGCACGAGCTGGTTGAGGTCGGCGCGGCAGTTGATGATCCTCTTGTCGTCCACGCGGATGCGGCGTGCGCCCATCTCGACGTTCTCCAGCCCCGTGGCGCCGGCCGCGGGCGCGTGCGCCGCGTGGCCCGTCGTGTGACCTGACGCGGCCTGCGCGATGACCGCGGGATTCGGTTTGTACGCGGGTGCCGGCGCGGTCGGCGCGGATGGGGTGGCGGTGCTCGGCGTGTCGTCCCAGCTCAGCATGTCGGTGTCCTCATTCTGGTGCCGGACGCGGGTCCGGTGATGGCGTCATTGCGGGGGCGGCGCAGCTCCTGCGAAACGTCTGCGCGCGATGTCCAAGAGTGCGCTCGCGCGCGCGGCCTCGTCAAGGGGTTCACACAATCTGTAGTGATCATGCTGCAGTGCGATCGCAATATATAGTGATCAACACAGCTTGTCCGCTGCTTGCCCACAGGCTGTTCCAGCGCCCGTCCAAGGGTTTTCAGGCGGGTTCTTCCGGGGGGTGTCCAGGGGCTGTGCACAGGCTTGCGCACAGTCGCCGCGGAACAAAAGGCCCCGTGGCGAGCGCCACGGGGCCAGTGCTGCCAGCGCGGGTGTTACTGGCAGGCTTCGCAGTCCGGATCGAGGATCGAGCAGACCTTGGCGCTGCCGACGTCGGTGGCGGCGGCGACAGCCGCCGGCGGGGCAACGATCGGCTCCGGCGCGGCAGCGGGCCTGGCCGGGTGCGCCGCCGCGGCGACCGCGGGCGTGCCCACGCCGCCGACGGCATTGAGCCGGCCGTCGCTGATCGTGGTCTTTTCCGCGTGCGTCGCGCCCATCGTGCGCAGGTAGTAGGTCGTCTTCAGGCCCGACACCCACGCGTGCTTGTAGAGCTCGTCGAGCTTCTTGCCGGACGGCTCGCGCATGTACAGGTTCAGCGACTGCGCCTGGTCGATCCACTTCTGGCGGCGGCTGCCGGCATCGACCAATCTCTTCGGGTCGATCTCGAAGGCGCACTTGTAGATGTCCTTGAGCTCCGGCGGGATGCGGTCGATCTTCTGCACCGAGCCGTCGAAGTACTTCAGGTCATGCGCCATCACCTCGTCCCACAGGCCGAGCTTCTTGAGGTCGTTGACCAGGTACTCGTTGACGACGGTGAACTCGCCGGAAAGGTTCGACTTGACGTAGAGGTTCTGGTAGGTCGGCTCGATCGACTGGGACACGCCGGTGATGTTGGCGATGGTCGCGGTCGGCGCGATCGCCATCGTGTTGGAGTTGCGCATGCCCACGGTCTTCACGCGCTCGCGCAGACCGTTCCAGTCGAAACGGCCGGACACGCTCGTGTCCTGCTTGAGATAGCCGCCGCGCTGCTTGGCGAGGATCTGGATCGAGTCGATCGGCAGTATGCCCTGACTCCACAGCGAGCCCTCGAAGCTCGAATACCTGCCGCGCTCGGCGGCGAGATCGGTCGAGGCCTTGATCGCGTAGTAGCTGATCGCCTCCATCGACTCGTCGGCGAACTGGATCGCGGCGTCGGACTCGTAGGGCAGGCGCAGCTTGTAGAGCGCGTCGTTGAAGCCCATCACGCCCAGGCCGACCGGACGGTGGCGCAGGTTCGAATTGCGCGCCGTGGCCACCGAGTAGTAGTTGTACTCGATGACGTTGTCGAGCATGCGCATCGCGGTGCTGACGGTCTTTTCGAGTTTGGCCAGATCCAGCGTGCCGTCCGCGGTGACGTGCGCCGGCAGGTTCACCGAGCCCAGATTGCAGACCGCGATCTCCTGGCCGGCCTTGGTGTTGAGCGTGATCTCGGTGCACAGGTTGGAGCTGTGCACGACGCCGACGTGCTGCTGCGGTGAGCGCAGATTGCAGGGATCCTTGAACGTGACCCAGGGATGCCCGGTCTCGAACAGCATCGACAGCATCTTGCGCCACAGGTTGAGCGCCGGCATGCGCTTGAAGTTCTTGATGCGGCCCTCGTCGGCGAGCTTCTCGTACTCGCAGTAGCGCTTCTCGAAGGACTCGCCGACCAAGTCGTGCAGGTCCGGGGTTTCCTCGGGCGAGAACAGCGTCCACTGGCCTTCTTCCATCACGCGCTTCATGAACAGGTCGGGCACCCAGTTGGCCGTGTTCATGTCGTGCGTGCGGCGGCGGTCGTCGCCGGTGTTCTTGCGCAGTTCGAGGAACTCCTCGATGTCGCGGTGCCAGGTCTCCAGGTACGCGCACACCGCGCCCTTGCGCTTGCCGCCCTGGTTGACCGCCACGGCCGTGTCGTTGGCGACCTTGAGGAAGGGCACGACGCCGTTGGACTTGCCGTTGGTGCCCTTGATGTAGCCGCCCATGCCGCGCACCGGCGTCCAGTCGTTGCCGAGGCCGCCGGCAAACTTCGACAGCATCGCGTTGTCGTGGATCGCGCCGAAGATGCCGTGCAGGTCGTCCGGCACCTGCGTGAGGTAGCAGCTCGACAGCTGCGGGCGCAGCGTTCCGGAGTTGAACAGCGTCGGCGTGCTCGACATGAAGTCGAAGCTCGACAGCAGCTGGTAGAACTCGATGGCTTTGGCTTCGCGCTCGATCTCGTTGATCGCCAGGCCCATCGCCACGCGCATGAAGAACGCCTGCGGCAGTTCGAAGCGTGTCTTGTGGCTGTGGATGAAGTAGCGGTCGTAGAGCGTCTGCAGGCCGAGGTAGTCGAACTTGCCGTCGCGTTCGGCGATCAGCGCCTTGCCCAGTGCGTCGAGGTCGTAGAGCGCGAGCTTGGGATCGAGCAGCTCCAGCTGCACGGCCTTGTGGATGTATTCGCGGAAGTAGTCCGGGTAGATCGCCCGCATCTCCTCGAAGGTCGGGCGCGACTGGCTCATGCCGAGGAACTTGAGGGCCTCGTGGCGCAGCGCGTCGAGCAGCAGGCGTGCCGACACGTAGGTGTAGTTCGGCTCCTTCTCGATGCGCGCGCGTGCCGCCAGCGTCAGCGCCTGGCTCAGCTCCACTTCCGGCATGCCGTCGTAGAGGTCGCGCAGCGCGGCGTTGACCACTTCCTCGATGTTGACGCCGGTCAGGCCGGTGCAGGCTTCGCGCACCAGGCGTTGCATGCGTTCCTCGTCGAGAGGGACGACCGTGCCGTCGTCGCGCGTGATCGACAGGCGCGGTTTCTCGGCGGCTGGCCGGGTGGCGGCTTCGGCGGCGCGCTTCTTGGCCTGCTCCTCGCGGTACAGCACGTAGGCACGCGCGACCTTGTGCTCGCCGTTGCGCATCAGCGCCAGCTCGACCTGGTCCTGGATGTCCTCGATGTGCAGCGTGCCGCCACCGGAGAGATGGCGCATCAGCGCCAGCTCGACCTGGCGGGTCAGCGCCTCGACCTTCTGGCGCATCGACGCCGACGCCGCCGCGGCCGCGCCGTCGACGGCCAGGAAGGCCTTGGTCATCGCGATCTGGATCTTGGACGCGTCGAAGGCCGTGACCTTGCCGTTGCGGCGGATCACCTTGACCGCGCCGGGCGCGGTGGCGACCAGCTCGGCGGTGGTCGCGGCGGTTGCCGCCGGCACCGGGCGGCGCGAGTCAGATGGCGACGCGGACGGAGCAACCAGGGTTTCGGTCTGCATTGTTCGGGCTCCCCCAACGAGAAAAACACGATTGGATCACTGCTGCGCGGCGCGATTGCGGTGGGCACTCGCGGCAGTGTGCCAACCATATCTTGTGGTTTGAGACAGCGTCAACCCCAACCAATTGTGTTGAACCGGTGCGAAGCCGGTGCATAGTCTGTGCATAAGCCCTGCAGGACCGCCGCGGTCCCCTGCAAAACCAGAGGCTTGCGCGCCACCCCGGCGCGCAGGCCGCATCGCTGCAGGTTTCGCCGTTGAAAAACGTGCATGATCGCGGCTCGGCGGCCGCGCAAGGCTGTGATAAAAACGATGACAAAACGTCAGACACCTCGTGTCATGCACATGGTCCGGAACGGCGGTGGCGAGCGATGCTCGTGAAACCGACGTTCGCGCGCCCGGAGCCGGAGGCTCGTGCCCGGCTCGCCGCACTGCTGCAGCGCCTGCACGGTGCGCAGGGGGAGCAGAAGCTCGACGCTCTGGCGGCCCTGGTCGGATGGATCCGTCCGCGCCGGTCCAGCGATGGCGAGGAAGCGACGCGACGTCTGCGCGAACTCACGCAGCTGCTGCGGGACGAGCCCGGCGGCCGCGCCGCGCTGCGCAGCGCCCTGCACGATCTGATCCTGGACAAGCAGCCGCTGCGGCTGCTCACCGACGTCGGCATCCTGGCCGCCGGCAGCCTCGCCGGTGGCGTGTGGCGGCGGCTGTCGCACCGCTTCCTGCCCGAGGAACTCGATCCCGCGCAGCTCAAGGATGTCATCAGTCTGCTGTTCACGCGACGCGACGACTACCGCTGGGTCGAGGCGATCGCCGATGCCGATTGGGTGGCGATGCTCGACGCGCTCGATTTCGGCGTACTCGACCGCAGTGCCGCGCAGCGCATGCCGGTGCAGATCCTGGAGGCCCTGCTGATCGTGTCGTACCGGATCGCGGCGCTCGGCCTCGAGCCGGAGCTGGTGCGCAACCATCCGTCGATCGAGCGCTATGAGTCGCCATTCCTGATGCAGAACGTCGAGCTGCGCCAGTTCATCGACGAGCGGCAGCGCTCGCGTGCGGAAAAACGCGAGCCGACGATCGACGACAAGCATCTGCTGGTCCTGCTCGGGCAGTGCGAGCAGATCATCGGCAGGGTGCGCAAGCAGGCCGCGCAAACCGGCGCCAGCGTGAGCCTGACGGTGCTGCTGGCGCGGCTCGGGCAGAACCTGGCGCGCTTGCAGCAGCTGCTGCAGCTGCTGGAAACGCGTCCGGTGCACGAGCTCAACGAACTGCGCGTGCAGTTCTTCAAGCAGCTGGTGCGCGCCGAGAACACCCGCGACAGCATCTCCGCGCTATGGGGCCAGACCGTCGAGCTGCTGGCCACGCGCATCACCGAGAACGCCAGCCGGACCGGCGAACACTACGTCACCAGCACGCGCGCCGAGTATCTGCAGATGCTGCGCTCGGCCCTGGGGGCCGGCGTGATCGTGCCATTGATGGCGATGATCAAGATCGGCCTGGCTGCCGAACCGCACTCGCCGCTGGGCGCTGCGGTTGTTTACAGCCTCAACTACGGGCTCGGGTTCGTCCTGATCTACCTGTTGCACTTCACCATCGCGACGAAACAGCCGGCGATGACGGCGTCCTACCTCGCCGCCACGCTGGCGGCCGCGGAGAACCCGCGCGCGCGCATCGCCGTCGGCGCCGACCTCGTCGTGCGCACCCTGCGCAGCCAGTTCATCGCCATCGTCGGCAATGTCCTGCCGGCCTTCCTGCTGCCGGTGCTGATCGCCTACGCGATCCTGTTCAATACCGGCTCCCATTACCTCGATCCGCGGACGGCGACGGCGCTGCTGATGGATCAGCATCCGCTGGCAAGTCTCGCCTGGCTGCACGCGGGCATCGCCGGCGTGTGCCTGTTCCTCGCCGGCCTGATCTCCGGATACTTCGACAACCAGGCGGCTTACAACCGCATCCCGCAACGCCTGCGGCAGCTGCGCTGGCCGCGCCGGCTGTTCGGCGCCGCGCGCGCCGAGCGCATCGCCGTGTACGCCGAGGACAACCTCGGCGCCCTGGCGGGCAACTTCTTCTTCGGCTGCATGCTCGGCTCGGCGGGCACCGTCGGCTTCATCCTCGGCCTGCCGATCGACATCCGGCACGTGACGTTCTCGACCGCCTATCTGGGTTTCGCGCTGCCGGCGCTGGACTGGTCGCTGGCCGCCGGGACCGTGGCACTCGTCGCGCTGGGCGTGCTCGGGATCGGTCTGATCAACTTGCTGGTCAGCTTCAGTCTCGCGCTGTTCGTTGCGCTGCGCGCGCAGCGCGTGACGCTCGACGACCGGCGCGCCTTGATTCGCGCCGTGGTGCGGCGTATCGCGGCCCGGCCGCGCGATCTGGTCTGGCCGCCGCGCGATGCCGGATGAGCGAACGGTTCAGCACAGCCGGGTGGCTG
Organism: Fontimonas sp. SYSU GA230001; assembly: GCF_040066175.1. Classification (NCBI taxonomy): domain Bacteria; kingdom Pseudomonadati; phylum Pseudomonadota; class Gammaproteobacteria; order Nevskiales; family Nevskiaceae; genus Fontimonas; species Fontimonas sp. SYSU GA230001. Next base: position 7,740 of record NZ_JBEAAM010000022.1, on the reverse strand, counting down.
CAGCGTCGAAGATCTTCTCGGCGTTGGCGGCGAGGAAGTTGCGGAAGATCAGCGGCTGGCCATCCTGGCGCCAGAGCTTGCGCCCGTGGTCGTCCACCGCCTGATTGCGCTCGATGATCTCGACGAACTGCTTTTCGGTCTGCGCGATCCCGACCGAGCCGTCGGCTTCCAGGACCGGCGTGTCCATGGTCGCTGCCATCGTCGCGGTCTGCCGCAGCTGCGTGCCGGGCGCGCCCTGGATCTGCGGCAGCATGCGAAAGCCGCGGGCGAGCATCGCCTCGGCCATCGCCTCGATGCCGGAGTAGCCGGCGGCGCGGATGTCGATGGTGACGTGGTTGAAGTCCGGGCCCAGTGCGAGTGCGCTGGCGGCCTCGCCGGAGACGCGCGCGACGGCTTCGAGCGTGCCGCGCCGCAGCGGGGGGCCGTTGCGCGCCATCAGGCGTTCGACGAAATGCGCGACGAAGTTCTCGGCATCGGCGCCGCTCAGGCCGCCATCCGCCTCGAAGCGTTCGATCAGCGCGACGAGAGGCCCGTGATCGACCGCGCGCGCCTGTGCCGCGCAGTCCTCGCGGATCAGTTCGGCGACGTCGGCCGGGAACGCGGCGAGATCGACCTGCGAGACGAAGATCTTGAATTCGCCGGCGTCCTCGCCGATCACCTGCAGGTCGCAGGACACCAGCTTCTTCGCCGGGAACCGGTAGTCGCGTTCGCGGCGCAGGCCCAGCACCTGTGCCGCGCGCAGGAACAGCTGCGTAACGGCCGGGTCGGCGGTGCGGATCGCACCGTGATCGTTGTGGAAGCGGCCGCCGTTGTCGGCGACCAGTTTCTGCAGCGCGACGAAGTCCGGCACGTTGCGCGCGAACTTGGCGGTGGCGCGCTCGACGAAGCGCTGGCGGATCCGTGCGGGGGGCAGTCGCGTGCTCATCTGGATGCGGGCCTCACAGGCGCTTGGTGTCGCCATCCGTGCCGGGCGCGCCGTCCGGCATCGACAGCCGTGTGGTCTGGCACTCGTAGCGCACGACCTCGCCCTTCTGTTGCGACAGGGGTGCGCCCGGACTGATCGCGCCCTGGCCGGTCAGCACGGCCCGGTCCTTGGCCAGCTTGACTTCCTCCCCCGAGCCGATCAGCACCCAGCTGCCGTTGCGGCTGTCATCGACGTAGTAGAACTTGCCGTGCACGTACTCGATGCGGCCATGGATGCGCGAGGCCGTGTCGGAGCTGACGCGCACCGCACAGCGCTCGTCGCGCCCGATCAGGATGGGACAGTCGGCGGCGCGGAACACGCGCGGTACGCCGCGCACGCGCAGCGTGATCGCGGTGAACACGCCGACGTCGGCGACGTCCAGCGGCGAGGCGAGCTGTGTCTCCACCGCTGCCGCGTCGGCGCCCTTCAGCAGATACAGCTCTGCGGCCAGCGTCTGCGGCGCGGCGGGTAGGGTTCCGGCGGGCAGTTGATCGACGAAATTCTTCAGGGCGGCGATACAGTGCACCGGCACGCGCGACACCAGCCCGGACAGCCGGTGCAGCCAGTGGCTGCGCGGGCGCCCGCCGTCGAGCACCATCGGTCCGTGGCCGAGAATCACCCGGGCGCACAGCGAATGTCGCTCCGGATTGCGCGCGCGCAGGCCTTCCATCATGTGCTGCACCGTCTGCGCGAAGCCGAAGGCCGCGTCCGGCTGCTCGAAGCGGACCAGCAGGCGCCGCCCGTCCGCCTCGGCGACCGTGCCGCGCACCGCCGCGGCTTCGAGCGTCAGCTGGCGGATCTCGTCGGGATTGAGGGCCTGGTCGGTGACCAGGGCGCGCCGGGTGTCGCTGAACTCGGCGAGGAGCAGGCTGGCGATGACTTCCTGGGCGGCCTGACTGTTCATGGCATCTCCGTCGGGCAGCGGTACCGGCTGCGCGGGATGGGCGTCAGTTTATTACAAGTAGGTGCATGCCTTACGATCGCCCGGTCCATCGACCGCGCCGCCAGCGGAGTCCGCACGCGTGATCTACCAGAAGCACTGCCCCGGCTGCTTTGTCAGCAAGAGCGGACTGGCGGTCTGTCCGCACTGTGGTTACGACGAGTCGGCGCCGCGCTCGCCGCTGTATCTGCCGCACGGCGCGATCATCGGCGGCGAGTACCGCATCGGCCGCGTGCTCGGCCGGCCCGGCGGCTTCGGCATCACCTACCTGGCCTGGGACGTCCACCTGCAGCAGCGCGTCGCGGTCAAGGAGTACCTGCCCAAGGCCCTGGCGACGCGCAATGCGGAGTCGCTTGACGTGCGCGTGCTGGAGCCCGCCGGCGAGGCGGCCTACCGCGATGGGCTGGAGCATTTCCTGCACGAGGCGCGGGTGGTCGCGCGTTTCAACCATCCCAACATCGTGCGCGTGCGCAGCTTCTTCCGCGCCCATGGCACGGCCTACCTGGTGATGGACTACTACGAGGGCGTGAATCTCGGCGATTACCTGGCCGGACTGGAGCAGGGACGCGTCGATGTGCGGACGGCGGTCGAACTGCTCGGGCCGGTGCTCGAAGGCTTGCAGTTCGTCCACGAGCGCGGCGTGGTGCATCGTGACATCAAGCCGCACAACATCTACCTGACCAGCGCCGGCCGCACCATCCTGCTCGATTTCGGGGCGTCCCTGCTGCATGCCGGCGATGCCACGCAGCAGGGCAAGGCGATTCTGCTGTCCGAGGGCTACGCGCCGCTGGAACAGTACCAGCGCGATGCGCCGCAGGGGGTCGCGGTGGACATCTACGGCGTGGCGGCGACCCTGTACCGGATGATCACCGGGCATGCGCCGCCGCCGCCGCTGGATCGCATGGGCCACGATGCGCTGGCCGACGAGGACCTGCTCGGTGTGCCCGGCTTCGCCGCCGTACTGCGCAAGGGACTCGCGCTCCAGCCGCAGGACCGTTATGCGCGTGCCGACGAGTTCCGGCGAGCGCTGTTCGACGCGCTCGAACTGCCGGACGGCGTGGCGTCACCGGCGGAGGAGCCGGAGACCCGCGCGTACGCGGCGCATCCGGCGGCAACGGCGAAGTCCCCGGCCGACGCGGTCACGAAGGTCGCGGAGGTCGCGCAGGCTGCGCATGCGGGGCACGGCGCGGTGCTGGTCGCCGCGGCGATTCTGGTGGGCTGCGCGATGATCGCGCTGACCTTGTGGCTGAAGCTGCCGGGCTGACTCAGTTTGCGCGCAAGGCATCGACGATCGGCAGGCGTGCGGCGCGCACCGCCGGGAAGATGCCGCCGATCATGCCGATGAGGACGGCCCAGGTCACGCCCTGCACCAGCAGGTCGGGCGTCACCCGGAACGCGAATGCGGTCTGGCTGAAGGTCTGGAAGTTGAGGGTGGACACCGAGTAGCCGTTGAACAGCAGGTACGCCAGCGCCGCGCCGATCGCGCCGCCGGCCAGTGCCAGCAGCAGCGCCTCGATCAGCACCGAGATCACGACCGGCAGCCCGCCGAAGCCGAGCGCGCGCAGCGTCGCGATCTCGACGCTGCGCGTCGATACCGCCGCGTACATGGTGTTGAGCGCGCCGAACACGGCACCGATCGCCATGATCACGGTGACCGTGTAGCCCAGGCCGTTGATGAAGTTCGACAGCGCCTTCGAGCGCGAGGCATAGAAGTCCGGCTCGCGCTGCACCTGCACGGTCAGGCGCGGGTCGGTGGTGACGCGGTCCTTGAAGGCCTGGAAAGTCTCCGGCCGGTCGTCGTCGAGCTGCGCGGTGACGCCGGTGTAGCCCTGGCGCGGGATCGCGCCGTGCAGCGTATCGACATCGACCCAGATCTCGGATTCATGGGCGCTGCCGTCGGCCTCGAACACGCCGACGACCTGCCAGGGTCCGTCACGCACCTCGACCGGGTCGCCCAGTTCCAGTCCCGCGAACTGCGCCTGGGCGGCGCGGCCGACCAGCACCTCGCGGCGGCCCGGCTGCAGGTCGCGGCCGGCGACGATGCTCGCTTCCGGGCGCACCTGCCAGACGTTGCGCGCGACGCCGCGCACGATCACGTTGCTGGCGCCGCCGCTGGATTTCTTGACGACGTCGGTGAGCATGTACAGCTCGGCGGACGCGAGCGGCTTGCCGTCCGCGCCCCTGCGGATGCCGGGCAGGTCCACGACGATCTGGCCCTGGTCGCGGTACAGCACGCTGGACAGTTCGTCGGTCGCACCGCCACGCAGCACGATGACGCGGTCCGGTCGTCCGGTCGAGGCCAGCGTCGCCTGGAAGCCGGCCGCCATCGACAGCAGCGCGGTCATCACGCCGACGACGCCGGCGATGCCGATGACGATGACCAGGGAGGTGCCGAGCCGGCTCGGGATGCTGCGGACGTTCATCGCGGTGACCGCGGCGATCTGGCGCAGGAAGGGGGTCATGGCTTCGTCACGATAAGCTTTCGGATGTTCGTCATTCTCGCGAAAGCGGGAATCCACTCGCGCTCATCAGGATTCTGGATGCCCGCCTGCGCGGGCATGACGGTGGAGAAGGCGTTCATTGCCACGTTCATCGTCCCGCCAGCGCATCGACGATCGACAGGCGCGCGGCGCGCAGCGCCGGCGGCAGGCCGACGGCCAGTGCGAGCAGCGCGGCGAGCGCCACGCCGATCGCGAAGGTTTGCGCATCCACGCCCATGCCGGCGAAACCCGGCAGCTTGGCGGCGATCGGCGGCAGCAGCACGGTGGCGATGCCCAGACCGAGCAGCGCGGCGAGCACGCACAGCACGGCGGATTCGGCGAGCACCAGCACCAGCACGCGCGTGTTGCCGAAGCCCAGGGTCTTGAGCACGGCCAGCTCCGGAACGCGCTCGCGCACCGACTGCATCATCGTGTTGCCGGTCAGGAACAGCAGCGTGAAGAACACCGCGCCGAGGATCGACTTCACGATCAGGCCGATGTCGCCCATCTGCTTGATGAACGACTGGTTGAAGGCTTTCTCGGAATCGGTCTTGGTCGGATTGGTCGAGTTGCGGAAGCGCTCGTCGATCGCCTTGGCGACCGTCGCGTTCTGCTCCGGATCGCGCGTGCGCACGATGTACCAGCCGACGATGCCTTGGCCGAACACGCGTGCTTCGTCGAAGTACTCGTGGTTGAACAGCATCATCTCGTACTGGCCGCGCGCCGAGGGGTCGGCGGTGTCGAAGATGCCGACCAGATCGAATTCCCAGGTGTTGCCGGTCTTGGCGGGCCAGATCGTCGCCTGGATCGGGATCCTGTCGCCGATCTTCCAGCCGAAGCGGTCGGCCAGTGTCTTGGCGACGATCGCGCCGGTGCGCGTGCGCAGGAACGCATCCTTCTGCTCCGCCGGCAGCACGATCTCCGGGTACATCTCCAGGTAGCTCGCGGCGTCCACCGGGAACTGCGCGAAGAAATTGCGCTCGTCCTGATAGATGCCGCCGAACCACGACGCCCAGGTCACCGCGGCGACGCCGTCGATGCCGCGGATCTCGTTGAGGAAGCTGTACGGCAGCGGCTGCGTCAGCGAGTACTTGGAGATGACCACGAGACGGTCGGCGCCGGCGACCTCGACGCCCTTGTTGAAGGCGTTGTTGACCGCATAGAGCAGGCCATAGAGCAGGAACGCGACGGCGATCGAGGCCATCGTGAAGATCGTGCGCGGGCGCTTGCGCCACAGCGCTGACCAGACCAGGGGAAGGTATTTCATCGCCAGCGCCTCAGTGCACAGCCGTTTCCGCTAGCTGGCCCTTGTCCAGAAAGACGCGATGCGACGCGTACTCCGCGGCCTTGGGATCGTGCGTGACCATGACGATGGTCTTGCCGTGCTCGCGATTGAGCGTCTGCAGCAGCGTCAGCACCTCGTCCGCGGTCCTGCGGTCGAGATCGCCGGTGGGCTCGTCGCAGACCAGCAGCGTCGGATCGGCGACGATCGCGCGCGCGATGGCGACGCGCTGCGCCTGGCCGCCGGACAATTCGCTGGGCTTATGCTTCGCGCGTTCCGCGAGGCCCACGACCTGCAGCGCGATGCCGACTCGCTTCATGCGTTCGGCCTTGGACAGGTGGGTCAACAGCAGCGGCAGTTCGACGTTGCGCTCGGCGCTGAGCATCGGCAGCAGGTTGTAGAACTGGAACACGAAGCCGACGTGCGTCGCGCGCCACTGCGCGAGAGCGCCGGAACCGAGCTGGTCGATGCGTGCACCGTCCACCGAAACCGATCCGGCGCTGGGCCGGTCGAGTCCGCCGATCAGGTTCAGCAGCGTGGTCTTGCCCGATCCGCTCGGGCCCATCAACGCGATGAACTCGCCGGCCTGGATGTCCAGCGACAGGCCGCGTAGCACATCGACGGTTTCGGCGCCGCGGGTGTAGGTCTTGTGCAGATCGCGGATGCTGACCAGAGGGTTTGCCATGTCGAAGTTCCGTTGTTGAACCGGGCGCATGCTCAAGGTTCGACCCGCACGCGCACGCCGTCGCGCAGCCGCGTGAAGTCGCCGACCGCGAGCCGCTCGCCGCCGGTGAGGCCGGCGGCGATGCGCAGCCCGTCCGCCGACCTGCCTTCCACGCGCACCGCGCGCCGCTCCAGCCGCTCGCCGGTGACCACATAGACGACGTCCGCGCCCTGGTCCTGGGTGACCGCTTCCGCCGGCACGACGACGGCCGCCCGGGCTGCGCCGGCCTTGTCCGGCGCGTCCATGAAAGCGACGCGGACGCCCATGTCCGGCAGGATGCGCGCATCCTGGACTTCGAGTCCCACCCGCACGCGCACGGTGGCTTTCGAGCGGTCGGCCGCAGGCACGACGGCGATCACGCGCGCCGGGATGCTCCAGTCCGGATAGGCATTCAGGCGCGCGGTGACCGGCTGGCCGGGGCGGACGCGGTTGATGAAGTTCTCGTTGACATCGACCTCCACCTCCAGCGAGTCCATGTCCACCAGCGTGCCGATACCGGTGCGCGTGCCGGCGCCGCCGGCGGACAGTGGCGAGATCATCTCGCCGGGCTGTGCGTTCTTGACCGTGATCACGCCGTCGAACGGGGCGCGCACGACGGTGTCGTCGAGCAGCTGCTCCTGCACCGCGACGCTGCGCTCGGCGACGGCGACGTTGCGTTCGGTGGTTTCGAGGCGTGCGGCCAGGCCGTCCACCGCCGCCTGCGCGTTGTCGAGGACCTGTTCGGATACCAGCTTGCGGGTCGCCAGCTCGCGCGTGCGCTGCAGCTGCCGGCGCGCCTCGTCGAGCTGCACGCGCACTTCCGCGAGCTGCGCACGCGCGGCGTCGCGCTGCGAGCGCGCGAGTGCGAGCTGGGTGCGCGCGTTGCTGTCGTCGATGCGCGCGAGCACGTCGCCGGCGCGGACCGCCTGGCCCTCCTCGACCATCACGGCGACGACCTTGCCGGTCACCTTCGATGAAACCGTGGCCTGGCGGCGCGCGATCACGTAGCCCGAAGCGTCGAGCACCGATGTCGCAGTGCCAGGGTCGCTGACGGTGCGTGCGGAGACGAGCTTCACCGGCACGACGTCGGGGCGGTGCAGCAGCCAGCCGCCGGTCACGGCGATGGCGGCGGCAAGGGCCAGCAGCCACGCCAGTCGCCGACCGGGATTTGGCGAGGCGGGAGTGCCGCGATCGATCTTCAACTGGCCGAGCAGGCTGGATGTGTCGTTCATGCGCGCGGCAGTGTGCCGGCTTTCGTGGCGCCGATCCAGCGCGAGCCTCTTCCAATGACACATGAGCCTGAAGGGGGTGCGTGATTCCAACGTGAAGTGAGCCTGAAAGGCCGGCGGGGCGGCGGGATCATCGGAGGAT
>NZ_JBEAAM010000038.1:0-17344 GCF_040066175.1 Fontimonas sp. SYSU GA230001 | reverse complement strand
GACACGACCAGAACCGTCATCTTCCTGATCGCCGGCAAACTCGACTTCGGCGCGGTCAACCCTCATGCCCGGTAACCCACTCGTTTTTCAACAGAGCCAGAAAGAAAGATATGGCACTGATCGTTCAGAAGTACGGCGGCACCTCGATGGGCTCGGTCGAGCGCATCGAGCATGTCGCGCGCAAGGTGGCTTCGTGGCGGCAGCAGGGGCATGAGGTCGTCGTCGTCGTCTCGGCGATGTCGGGCGAGACCGACCGCCTGCTCAAGCTGGCGAAGTCCATCGACCCGCGTGGCAATCCGCGCGAGTTCGACCAGATCGCGGCGACCGGCGAGCAGGTGACCATCGGCCTGCTGGCGCTCGCGCTGGAGAAGATCGGCGTCAAGAGCCGCTCGTACACCGGCTGGCAGGTGCCGATCCACACCGACGGCGCGTACATGAAGGCGCGCATCCAGAAGATCGACGCCGGACGGCTGATGGCGGACTGCAAGTCCGGCATCGTGCCGGTCGTCGCCGGCTTCCAGGGCTTGAGCCCGGACGGCAGTGTGACGACGCTCGGGCGTGGCGGCTCCGACACCACCGGTGTCGCGCTCGCCGCGGCGCTCAAGGCCGACGAGTGCCAGATCTACACCGATGTCGATGGCGTGTACACGACCGACCCGCGCGTCGAGCCCAAGGCGCGGCGTCTGGACAAGGTCACGTTCGAGGAAATGCTCGAGCTGGCGAGCCTCGGATCGAAGGTGCTGCAGATCCGTTCGGTCGAATTCGCCGGCAAGTACAAGGTACCGCTGCGCGTGCTGTCCACCTTCGTCGAAGGACCCGGCACGCTGATCACGCTCGAGGAAAATCAGATGGAAGAACCGCTCATCTCCGGTATCGCGTTCAACCGCGACGAGGCCCAGATCACCATGACCGGCGTGCCGGATCGTCCCGGCATCGCTGCGGCGATCCTGGGCCCGATCGGCGATGCCAACATCGAAGTGGACATGATCGTGCAGAACGTCGGCGGCGACGGCCACACCGACTTCACGTTCACCGTGCATCGCAACGACTACGAGCGCGCGCTCGAGATCATGCGCAGGATCGCCGGCGAACTCGGTGCCAAGGGCGTGCGCGGCGCGACCGACATCGTCAAGGTCTCGCTGGTCGGCGTCGGCATGCGCAGTCATGCGGGTGTCGCCTCGAAGATGTTCAAGTCGCTGGCGGCGGCCGGCATCAACATCCGCATGATCTCGACCTCCGAGATCAAGATTTCCGTCGTCGTTGACGAGATGTACCTGGAACTGGCCGTGCGCACCTTGCACAAGGCTTTCGGCCTCGAGGAGCAGAAAGCCGCCTGATCGACCGGCGAGTCGGCACTTATCCACAGGCGGATAGCCCTTTTCAGGGGATATCGCAGGACGGTCGCTTCCTGGACACTGCCGCTCACAGGAGTCCAGGAGAGGTAGGGATGCTGATTCTGACGAGGCGTGTCGGCGAGACGGTGATGATCGGCAACGACATCGAGGTCACCGTGCTGGGGGTCAAGGGCAATCAGGTCCGACTCGGGGTCAAGGCGCCCCGCGATGTCGCCGTCCACCGCGAAGAGATTCTCGAACGCATCAAGCGCGAGAACGGCGAAGTCGTCGTGCCTGCCGCAGCCTGATCGCTGCACCGAAATTTTTCTTTACCTTGACGGCGAGGGCCGCTAGAATCGCGGCCCTCGCGCCGTTGCACGCCGCGCGAGAAGAGGTCACCGGGCGCCCGTAGCTCAGCTGGATAGAGCACCAGGCTACGAACTTGGGGGTCGGAGGTTCGAATCCTTCCGGGCGCGCCATCCGTGACCGCAGTCGAGCCCGCAAGGGCTCAATTGTTTTGTGGCGCCGGACCGGGTGATCGCCGATCACCGGAGCGTGTATAGTCCGGCGCGAAGGGCGCGAGCCCTTCAGGCAAGTCGTCCCGGAGTGATGGCCGAGTGGACGAAGGCGCGCCCCTGCTAAGGGCGTATACGGCTAAAACCGTATCGAGGGTTCGAATCCCTCTCACTCCGCCAGCCCGAGTCTCTCGCGGCACGCAATCGAGTCGGGACGGGCGGCCCGTCATGCGGTTCGCGTCCACTCGCTGCGTTCACGATCCCGGTGCGCCGCTCGCTAGCAGGCTGTGCACCGCCTGCGCGATCTGGCGTTCCTCATCCACCGCACGGACCAGCACGGCGATCGGCGCGGAGGTGGGGCTGATCAATGCATCGCCGCCGACACAGGCCGCGTTGGCTGCGGCATCCAGGCGCAGGCCCGCCCAATCCAGGCCGGCGCAGATGCGGCGGCGGACGTCGGCCGCGTGCTCGCCGATGCCACCACCGAACACGATCGCATCCGCGCCGCCGAGCACGGCGAGATAGGCACCCAGATACTTGCGTGCGCGATGCACGAACATCTCGATCGCCGCATGCGCACCGGCGTGGCCGTTGCGCTCCGCATCCAGCAGCTGCGCCATGTCGGCACTCAGCCCGGAGACGCCGAGCAGGCCGGCGCGGCGGTGCAGTGCTTCGTGCAGGGCCTCGCGCGTCCAGCCGCGTTCGAGCAGGTCGAGCAGGATGCCCGGATCGAGGTCGCCGCTGCGCGTGCCCATCACCAGTCCCTCCAGCGGTGTATAGCCCATGCTGGTGTCGCGCGGCTCGCCGTCGAGGACGGCTGTCGTCGAACAGCCGTGGCCGAGCTGGAAGCTGATGACGCGGCGCGCACGCGCCGCGCCGAGCGCACGCACGGCGTACTCGTACATGTCGCGATGGGCAATGCCGTGAAAGCCGTGACGGATCAGGCCCAGATCTTCCGACCATTGCGCGGGCAGCGCATAGCGGCGCGCGACAGCGGGCAGCGGCTGGAAGAAGGCCGTGTCGAAGATGCCGATCGACGGAACGCCCGGGAGGCGCGCGGCGCAGCCTTCGATCACCTGCAGGGCCGGCGGCAGATGCAGCGGTGCCAGCCGCACGATGCCGTGCAGCCGCGCCAGCGTCGCACGGTCGAGCCGCGCCGGGGCCGTGAAGTCCGGTCCGCCGTGGACGATGCGATGACCGATCGCCTCGACCGCGCGCAGCGAAGGAGCATCCACGCCGTCGAGCGCATCGAGAATGGCGCCGAGCGCCTCGCCGTGGTCGCGTGCCGCGACCGGTTGGGGCGAAGCGAGACCAGGCATGCCGCGGATCGCCAGGCGCGCGTTTGCACCGATGCCGCTGACGGCGCCGCGCAGGATCTCGCGAGGCTCCGCGGCGCAGTCGGCGAGCAGGAACTTCAGCGACGAACTGCCGGCGTTGAGCGCCAGGATCGTTCTTGCCCTCGTCACGGCGATTCCCCATGCTGCCCTCGGACCCTGGCGAGAATGACACGATGAACCGGGAGACTGCGATGACAGACGCGGCCGCAGCGGTGACGGGCCCGCAGCCGCTGTCGGCGTCGGAGCTGCGCGCGATGGATGCGTGGTGGCGTGCGGCCAACTACCTGTCGGTCGGGCAGATCTACCTGCTCGACAATCCGCTGCTGCGCGAGCCGCTGCGCCCGGAGCACGTCAAGCGGCGTCTGCTCGGCCACTGGGGCACGACGCCGGGACTGAACTTCATCTATGCGCATCTCAACCGCGTGATCCGCCGCGACGACCTCGATGCCCTGCTGATCACCGGGCCCGGCCATGGCGGACCGGCGCTGGTCGCATCGACCTGGCTGGAGGGCAGTTACAGCGAGTTCTACCCGAGCGTGCCGCGCAATCTCGAAGGCATGCGCCAGCTGTTCCGGCAGTTCTCGTTTCCGGGCGGCGTCGGCAGCCATGCGACGCCGGAGACGCCGGGCTCGATCCACGAAGGCGGGGAGCTGGGTTACGCCTTGTCGCATGCCTACGGGGCGGCCTTCGACAATCCGGCGCTGCTGGTCGCCTGCGTGGTCGGCGACGGCGAGGCCGAGACCGGACCGCTGGCGGCGGCCTGGCACTCCAACAAGTTCCTCAATCCGGCGACCGACGGTGCGGTGCTGCCGATCCTGCACCTGAACGGCTACAAGATCGCCAATCCGACCGTGCTCGCGCGCATTCCGCACGAGGAACTGGTGGAGCTGCTGCGCGGCTACGGTTACGCACCGCACTTCGTCGAGGGCGACGAGCCGGCGCGCATGCACCAGCAGATGGCGGCGACGCTGGACCGCGTGATCGCCGACATCCGCGCGATCCAGGACCGGGCCCGGCGGCACGGCAGCCTGGAGCGCCCGACCTGGCCGATGATCGTGCTGCGCACGCCCAAGGGCTGGACCGGACCCAAGGCGGTGGACGGGCACAAGACCGAGGGTCACTGGCGCTCGCACCAGGTGCCGTTCGCCGATCTGCAGACCCAGCCGGCGCGGCTGCAACTGCTGGAGGACTGGCTGCGCAGCTACCGGCCGGAGGAACTGTTCGACGCCGACGGCGCACCGGTCGCGGAGCTGCTGGCGCTCAATCCGGTAGGCCCAAGGCGCATGGGTGCCAATCCGCAGGCCAACGGCGGCCTGCTGCTCAGGGATCTGCGCCTGCCGGATTTTCGAGATTACGCTGTCGCGGTGCCACGTCCGGGCCACGCGGCCGCCGAGGCGACGCGCGAACTGGGCAAGTACCTGCGCGACGTGATGCAGCACAACCGCGATGCGCGCAACTTCCGGGTGGTCGGTCCCGACGAGACGGCGTCGAACCGGCTCGGCGCGCTGTTCGAGGTGACCGAGCGGGCGTGGATGGCCGAGCGCCTGCCCGACGATGACCACCTCGCGCCCGACGGCCGCGTCCTCGAAATCCTGTCCGAGCACACCTGCCAGGGCTGGCTCGAAGGTTATCTGCTGACCGGCCGGCACGGCCTGTTCTCGTGCTACGAGGCCTTCATCCACATCGTCGATTCGATGTTCAACCAGCACGCCAAGTGGCTCAAGGTCGCACGGGAAGTGCCGTGGCGGAGGCCGATCGCGTCGCTGAACATCCTGCTGACCTCGCACGTCTGGCGCCAGGACCACAACGGCTTCTCGCACCAGGATCCGGGCTTCATCGACCATGTCGTCAACAAGAAGGCGGAGATCGTGCGCGTGTTCCTGCCGCCGGACGCCAACAGCCTGCTGTGCGTCGCCGATGCCTGCCTGCGTTCGCGCAACCTCATCAACGTGATCGTCGCCGGCAAGAACGCGCAGCCGCAATGGCTCGACATGGATGCGGCGGCGAAGCACTGCAGCGCCGGCATCGGCATCTTCGAGTGGGCCAGCAACGACCAGGCGCAGGGTCCGGACGTGGTCATGGCCTGCGCCGGCGACGTGCCGACGATCGAGACGCTGGCGGCGGTCGATCTGCTGCGACGCCTCGTGCCGGAGCTGCGTGTGCGCGTCGTCAATGTCGTCGATCTGATGACCCTGCAGCCGCGCGAGGAGCATCCGCACGGCCTCACCGACGCCGAGTTCGACGCGCTGTTCACCACCGACAAGCCGATCATCTTCGCTTTCCACGGTTACCCGTGGCTGATTCATCGACTCACCTACCGGCGCCGCAACCACGGCAACTTGCACGTGCGCGGCTACAAGGAGGAGGGCACGACGACCACACCGTTCGACATGGCCGTGCTCAACGACATCGACCGCTTCCACCTGGTGATGGATGTCGCGCGGCGCGTGCCGGCGCTGGCCGACCGGGCGGCGCACCTGCAGCAGCAGATGCGCGACCGGCGTCTCGATCACAAGCGTTACATCACGACCTACGGCGAGGACATGCCGGAGATCCGCGACTGGCAGTGGCCCTACTGAGCCGCGGCGTCAGCGTTTCTGCAGCTGGCCGTGACGTGCGTGCGTCACCGCGAAGGTCGGCCGGGCGCCGGGGAACAGCGGATTGGCGGTGAGCTCCGACGACGGGAACACGTTCGGGTAGTCCGGATTGCGCTGCGACGGCCCGGCGATGGTCTTTTCCTGCACCATCGAGATGTACTGGTCGATCGAATTCTCCAGTGTGTTGCCGTTGAGAATCACCTCGACGCCGGTGGCGCGCGCGTAGTCGGCGACGCCCGGAATCGCCGAGCGCAGTGGCGCGAAGGACTCGACGCAGATGCCGTTCTCGCTGGTCACCCACAACCCCTCGCCGGTATGCACGACCATCGAGTGATTGCCCTCGGTGTGGCCGGGTGTGTGGATCATCGCGACGCCGTCGCCGAGCATCACGTCGCCTTCGACGAAGATCACGCGGTCCTCGGGGATGCCGGCGATGCCGTCCGGGCAGTACCAGTCGCGCTGGATCGGCGTGAGACTCAGCGCCGAGTCCCATTCCTGGCGGTGCACGATCAGCTTCGCGTTGGGGAAATAGCCGGGCGCGTCGGCCGAACCGAGCCAGCGGCGCACGTCCTGCGTGTGCAGGTGGTCGTAGGTGATGTAATCGACATCCTCGGGCTTGAGTCCGATCCGCTGCAGCACGTTCTCGACTGTGTCGAGCGGCTTGAACACGAACCGCTCGATCAGCTTCGGGTTCTTGTCCGACAGGCGCTTGAAGAACGGCGTCGCGCGATTGCGTTCGTAGTCGGACGGCGAGATCAGCAGCGTCCTGGTGCCTTCCGCCGTGTCGAACTGGCAGACGAACAGGCGGTTGGTGATGTTGACGTACTGCACCCAGTGTTCGCGCGAGAAGGCGTTGCGCAGGCCGTAGTAGCTCGGGTACGGCACCTTCACCAGGTCGAAGGACTCGTAGTAGCGCACCTTGGCGCCGGCGAGCATCGTCTTGCGGAAGTCCAGCGCCGCGGCGCGGACGTTCTCGACACGATCCTGCGGGCCGGCGGCCTTGCGGGCGCCGTCGAAGTGGCGGATGGCTTGCATGGCTGTGTGGGCGGCGTCGTTGGGGAATGCGTGCGCAACCGCTGCGCAGGGGTCAGCGTATAACATTTCGCACACCGCTTCGTTGCGCGAGTTCCAGTCCTGTCATGAGCGCTACCACTGCAGTGGCCTGCGGCCTGTCCGATTCCCGGTACGACTTCGAGCGGCTGCTGCGTGAACGCGGTCTCGACCTGCCGCCGCTTGCGATCGACACCCTGCAGGTCAACGTCACCCGGCTGTGCAACCAGGCGTGCCGGCACTGCCATGTCGATGCCTCGCCGGCGCGCACGGAGCGCCTGTCGCGTGCCGGCATCGACAAGGTCGTCGATATCCTGCGGCGTCATCCGCAGATCCGCACGCTCGACATCACCGGCGGTGCGCCGGAGCTGCATCCGGACTTCGACGGGCTGGTCGAGCAGGCCGCGGGTCTCGGCCGTCGGGTGATGGTGCGTCACAACCTGACGGTGACCTTCGACGGCAATCCGCAGACCGGCGAATCCAAGGCCTATCTGCCCGAATTCTTCGCGCGCCATCGCTGCGAGGTGGTCAGCTCGCTGCCGTACTACCAGGCCTATTTCACCGACACGCAGCGCGGCAAGGGCGTGTTCGACAAGAGCATCGAAGCCTTGAGGCGACTGAACGCGCTCGGCTACGGCGTCGAGGGCAGCGGCTTGCATCTGAATCTGGTGTACAACCCGGTCGGACCGTACCTGCCGGCGGCACAGGCGGCGCTGCAGGCGGACTACAAGCGTGAGCTGGCCACACGCTTCGGTGTCGTCTTCAATGCGCTGTTCTGCATCACCAACATGCCGATCAACCGCTTCCGCCAGCATCTGGAGAAGAGCGGCCAGTACACGGCGTACATGGACAGGCTGCTCGCCGCCTTCAACCCCGCCGCGGCGGCCGGCGTGATGTGCCGCAGCCTGATCAGCGTCGGCCATGACGGCCGCATCTACGACTGCGACTTCAACCAGATGCTCGGCCTGCGAGCGCAGGGCGCGGACGGCCGGCACCCCACGATTTTCGATTTCGACTTCGACGCGCTGCTGCGCCGGCGCATCCGCTTCGATACGCACTGCCTGGGCTGCACCGCCGGTGCTGGCTCGTCGTGCGGCGGCGAGACGGCGTAGAGTCGGGCGAAACAGTCGGGGAGACCGAGACGATGACCCGGTCGGCGCCATATTTCAGTGACGAGACCTTCAGGTTCCTGCGCGCGCTGGCGAAGAACAATTCGCGCGAATGGTTCGCCGTGAACAAGCCGCGCTACGAACAGCACGTGCGTGGTCCCTGCCTGCGCCTGATCACCGATCTTGCCGACCCGCTCCGGAACATCAGCCCGCAGCTCACCGCGATCGCCAAGCCGGTCGGCGGCTCGCTGTTCCGCATCCACCGCGACACGCGCTTCTCCGGCGACAAGCGGCCGTACAAGACCCACGCGGGCCTGTATTTCGCGCACGCCGCGGCCAAGGCGGCGGCACGCGGCGACGCCGGCATTGCGGCGTTGGGGCGGCTCGACGCGCCGGGGCTGTACCTGCATCTGGAGCCGGACGCCTGTTTCCTCGGCGGCGGCATCTGGCATCCGCAGCCGCCGACGGTCAAGCGCGTGCGCGACTACATGCTCGCCAACCCGGTGAGCTGGAAGCAGGCCACGCGCAGCCCGCAGTTCCGCAGGACCTTCGAAATGGGGGGTGACGCGCTGAGCCGGCCGCCACGCGGCTACGATCCGGGCCACGCGCTGATCGACGATCTCAAGCGCAAGGACTTCGTCGCCTCGGCGCCACTCGACGATGCCGAGCTTCTGCGTCCTGATCTGGTCGAGCGCCTGACCCGCCGCTACCGGCAGCTGGCGCCGATGCTCGACTGGCTGTGCGGCGCGCTGGACCTGGAGTTCTGACCGCGCCGCCTGCGCCGCATCGGCTACGCGGCGGCCGTCCTCGCCGCCGGAGATCGTTCGAGATAGGCCAGGGCCTGCTCGGTGGAGGCCTCGTTGCGCGGGTCGTACCACGGACTCAGGTACGGCAGCTCGGACAGGAACAGCCACATCGGGTCGGGCAGGTGACCGCTGCGCGCCGCGCGCACCCATTCCATCCAGATCCACGGCCGGAATGCGCTCGGCTTGCGCGCCTTGAAACGCTCGTCCTGCGCGAGCAGGTTGGCCGCGCCGTCCGCCCACAGGCCGAAGACCATCACGAAGGTCAGCGCCGACAGGTAGTAGCGCGACAGATAGCCACCGCCGAGATGGCGATAGAGATCGAAGGCGACGCTGCGGTGCTCGATCTCCTCGGCGCCGTGCCAGCGGATCAGATCCAGCAGCACCGGATCGGCACCGGCCTTGTCCCATTCATGGTTGTTGAGCGCGTATTTGCCGAGCACGCAGGTCATGTGCTCGATCGCTGCAATCAGGCCGAGGCGGAACACCAGCCACTGCCTGTGCGCGAACTTCGGCAGTTTGCGGCCGAAGGGCTCGTCGGCGAGCGCCGTCTCGAACAGCCAGTCCATCAGTTCCAGATTGCGCCTGGTGTCGATGCCCTTGGCGGCGAGATAGTCTGCGCAGGCGCCGCCATGCGCCCGTGCGTGCATCGCTTCCTGGCGCACAAAGGCCTGCACGTCGGCACGCAGCTTCGCGTCGGTGACGTGCGGCAGGGCCTGGTTGTACAGCCGGCAGAACCAGAACTCGCCGGCCGGCAGGATCATGTTGATCTCGTTGATGAAGGCGCTGGCGAACGGCTGGCCCGGAATCCAGTCCAGCGGCGTGTTCGACCAGTCGAAGCGAACCTTGCGCGGCTTGATGTCGTGCTCGGTCGTCGAGGCGGCCGTCTTCTGCGGGAACTTCAGGACCTTGTTCATGGCGTGGGGACTTCTCCGCTGAGAGACGGTTCAGGCGGCCGAGGCGCCGCGCGTGCGCGGTCCTTCGACCCGTTCGACGAAGGCAGTGATCTGTTCGGCGACGAGGTCGGGTGCGCTCAGCGGCAGCCAGTGTCCGCCATCGACGTCGGTCCGGGACAGCTGCGGCACCCAGCGTTCGATGCCCTCGAACAGCGCCGGCGACACGAAGGGATCGCGCAGCGGCACGATCAGCTGCACCGGCAGGTCGCAACGGCGCTCGCGCGGGTGCAGCAGACGGTCGATGAAGTTGGCGCGATACAGCTGCACGCCGGTCCGGCCGTCGTCGCGCTGCGTCGGATTGACGCCGACCGATGCCAGGCCTTCGAGGCGCGCGAGCAGCGCAGGCCAGCGCCGGTCCAGGCCCAGCCGCCAGGCCAGCGGCCCGGCCAGTGGCAGCTGGAACAGGGCGATGTACCAGGAGTGCAGGATCTGATTCGCGGCCTGGGCGAGCTGCCGCGGGTCGCCGCTGCCCAGACGCTCGCGCATCCAGTACCCGACATGGTCGAGACAGGGCCCAGAGATGCTGGTGTAGGAGGCGATGCGGCCCTGGAGGCGTGGTGCGGTGACCGTCTCCCAGGACTGGATCGAGCCCCAGTCGTGGCCGACCACGTGCACCGCCTTGCCGGGCGCGGTCGCCTCGATCACCGCCGCGCCGTCGGCGGCGAGCTGTTCGAGACGGTAGTCGCGCTTCGACGCCGGCGCGCTCGAGGCGCCCGCGCCGCGCACGTCGTAGGCGACGACGTGGAAGCGGGCGCGCAGGCGTTCGGCGACCGGCAGCCAGACGTCGCTGTTGTCGGGATAGCCATGCACCAGCACGACGGTCGGGTGCACGCGATCGCCCCATTCGCGCACCGCGAGGCGGATTTCGGCGGATTCCACCGTGCTGCGCCGGTCCCGTGTCGCGTTCTTCATGCGGCCGCCCTCGTCGTCGTCACCGGCCACAGGCCACGTTCGCTCCAGCGCCGTACGTGCGGCACGTCGTCGTCGAGCCAGTACGCGTCGTCCTCGGTCACGACCAGCAGTTCCTCGAACTTGGCGCCGACGCCGCGACAGCCCAGATGCGGCTCGACCGCCCACAGTCCGGGCGTCGGTGCATGCTCGGAGCGCGCGCTGCTGTTCCACAGCGGCGACCAGCCTTCCTTGCGGCCGCGCAGCGCGTCGCGCGCCAGCTCGGCGACGTTGCGCAGGCCGAAGCGTGCGAGCGAGGGGTGCGCGGTCTTGTCCCTGCCGTCGTCCGACAGCTTCTCGACGCGGTGCGCGAGCACTTCGAAGGGGTAGGCCTTGTGGCGCGGTTCGTAGCCCTGGCGCGCGCACAGGCGATCGACGGCGCGGCTGATCTCGGCCAGCGTCTCGCGGCGCCGGACCCGGTCGAGAATCAGCACACGGTGGTCGCGCAGATCGTCCATCATGCGTTCGAGCAGGCGGTTCTCGCCGAGCACGCCGCTGTAGCCGATGTCCGCGGTGTAGCCGTGCACCGTCGGCGCGCAGTCGAGGATGAAGGGCATGCCTTCCTCCAGCCTGCGGTTGCCCGGGAAGAAGGCGGGGTTGAAGCCGCGCAGCTGCGACACCGCGATCAGGCCGCGGAATGCAGTGCGGTCGCCGAACCAGGCGAAGGGTTCGTGCAGGCAGTCCTCCGCGCCCGCGTCGTCCAGGAAGGCGCGCATGCGCCGCGCGACCTCGCGCTCGGTGATGCCGGGCTGCAGTCCGGCGGCGATGGTCCGGGCGCAGCGGTAGGCGAGGCGCTGGCTGTGGCGGAAGCGCTGCAGATCTTCCTCGCTGGGTTGCCAGCCGCTGTGGACACGCTTGGGCATCGGTCGCTTCCGTCCAGGACAGGGCGCGAGTGTTACATCGAACGATGTCATGATGCAATGCAATCCCGACAGCGGATGGCGGCGTCGCGGCAATAGGGATTTGCCGTCAGTGACCTGCGGCACGCTGCTCCTATACTGGACGGGCCATACGCCAGCCGCATGGCATGCGAGAGGAGAACAAGATGAGGTCCCATGCCGTTCAGGAGCAGGAGTTGCTGCTGGCGCAGGTGGAGGCCCTGGCGGACGCGCAGGTCGGCGCGTCGGAGCGCGCCGCCTTCCGCGGTTTCCTGCGTCACTACTACGAAATGTCGTCCATCGACGCGCTGCGGCTGCGTTCCGCTCAGGAGCTGGTCGCCACCGCACACGCCCATTGGCAGCTCGCGCAGCGACGCCGGCCGGGCGAGCTGGCCCTGCAGCTCACGCCCGCGGCTGCGGACGCGCGCATGCTGGCGCGGCTGGATACGGTCGTCGAGGACATGCCGTTCCTGGTGGACTCGATCTGCATGGCGGTGCGCGCCGCCGGTTGCGCGATCGACTGGATCGTGCACCCGGTGCTGAGCGTGCGCCGCGACGCCGATGGACGCCTGCAGGATCTGCGCCCGGTCGCCGCGGGCGAGGCCAGCGCCGAGTCGCTGATCCACATCGAGTTCGAGCCACTGCGCGACGCTGCGGCGCAGTCGGTGCTGGAGGCCGATCTGCGCCAGGTGGTCGCCGATCTGCACACGGTCGTGGTCGATTTCCCGGCGATGCGTGCGCGTCTCGCCGAAGTCGCGGATGCGCTGCAGACGGTGCCGCCCGGCGCGGACGCCGCCGAGTTCGCCGAGGCGCGCGAGTTCCTGCGCTGGCTCGACGCCGGTCATTTCACCTTCCTGGGCGTCGCCGAGACACAGGCGGTCAGCGAGGCGGGACGCAGCCATTTCGTCATGCGGCCGGACAGCTCGCTCGGCCTGGCGCGCAGCGGCGCACGCTATGCCGACCCCGACCAGCTGATCGCGCCGCCCGCCGAGCTGGACAAGTACACCGAGTCCACGCGGGTGATCGTCATCACCAAGGCCAGCCATCGTTCGACCGTCCATCATCCCGAGTTCATCGACGTCGTGTCGGTGCGCCGGTTCAACGCCGACGGCAGCGTGCACGGCATCTGCCGCTTCATCGGCCTGTTCTCCGCGGAGGCCTACACCGAACGGCCGCGCAACATCCCGCTGATCCGGCGCAAGGCCGAGTACGTGATGCGCCGTTCGCGCCTGCGCGAGGATTCCCATTCCGGCAAGAACCTGCGCGACATCCTCTATCAGCTGCCGCGCGACGAGCTGTTCCAGTCCGGCGAGGAGGAACTCTACGAAGTCTGCATGGGGATCCGCGCGCTGCGCGACCGTCAGCAGCTGCGCCTGTTCATGCGCCGCGACCGATACGGCCGCTTCTACTCGTGCATGGTCTACCTGCCGCGCGACCGCTACTCGCGCGAGCTGCGTGACCGCATCGCCGCCGAGCTGACCGCGACCTGCAACGGCATCGGCGTCGATCGCAACACCGAGTTCCTGCGTTCGGGCCTCGCGCGCATCCACTACATCGTGCGCACACCGCCAGGCACGACGATCCCGTTGTCGCAGGCCGAGGTCGAGGCGCGGCTGATCGCCGCCACCCGCAGCTGGCGGGACCAGCTGCGCGACGTGCTGCAGCGTGCCGCGGGCGGTGGACGCGCCCTGGCTTTCCTGGACGGCTTTCCACTGTCGTACCAGGAAGCGGTGGCACCGATCGATGCCGCGGCCGACCTGCAGTATCTCGTCCAGCTCGGCGCCGATCAGCCGGTGCTGCCGCGCCTGCTGATCGACGACAGCGCGGTCGGCAAGGCGTGTCCGACCGCGCTCAAGCTGTACTGCTGGAAGCGGCCGGTGCCGCTGTCCGACGTGCTGCCGACGCTGGAGAACTTCGGCCTGCGCGTGATCTGGCAGGATCCCACCGAGATCCGGCCGCGCGACGGCGAGGCGGTGTGGATCCAGGACTTCAAGGTCCAGGTCGCCGGTGACTGTGCGCTCGAACCGTCGCAGCAGCGCAGCTACTTCGAGTCCGCCTTCACCAGCACATGGTCCGGCGAGACCGAGAACGACGGTCTCAACCGCCTGGTGCTGCTGGCCGGCCTCGACGCGCGCCAGGTCGTCTGCCTGCGCACGCTGACCAAGTACCTGATCCAGACCGGCCTGCCGTACAGCCAGGATTACATGGAGCGACTGCTCGCCGAACACGCGCCGATCGCGCGCCTGCTGGTGCAGCTGTTCGAGACGCGCTTCGATCCGCAGCTCACCGATCCGCGGCGGCGGCGCGACGCCGAGCTGCGCATCGCGCAGGAGCTGGACGCGCTGCTCGACAAGGTCGTCACGCTCGATGGCGACCGCGTCTTGCGCGCGTACACCGCGGTCGTGCGCGCGATCCTGCGGACCAACTACTTCCAGCCCGCCGTCTCCGGTGCGCGCAAGTCCTACGTCAGCATCAAGCTCGATCCAAAGGGCGTGCCCGATCTGCCCGAGCCAAGGCCGATGTTCGAGATCTTCGTCTATGCGCCGGAGGTCGAGGGCATCCACCTGCGCGGCGGCAAGGTCGCGCGCGGTGGCCTGCGCTGGTCGGACCGGCGCCAGGATTTCCGCACCGAGGTGCTCGGATTGATGAAGGCGCAGATGGTCAAGAACGCGATCATCGTGCCGGTCGGCGCCAAGGGCGGCTTCGTCGTCAAGAAGGGCGATCCGGCCAACCGCGATGCCTGGCTCAAGCAGGGTGTGGAGTGCTACAAGACCTTCCTGCGCGGCCTGCTCGACATTACCGACAACCGCGTCGGTGACGCCATCGTGCCACCGGCGGCGGTCGTGCGCCACGACGATGACGATCCCTACCTGGTCGTGGCCGCGGACAAGGGCACGGCGACCTTCTCCGACATCGCCAATGGACTCGCCGCCGAGTACGGATTCTGGCTCGGCGACGGTTTTGCTTCCGGCGGCTCGGCGGGCTACGACCACAAGAAGATGGGTATCACCGCGAAAGGCGCGTGGGAGAGTGTCAAGCGCCATTTCCGCGAGACGGGCAAGGACATCCAGCGCGAGCCGTTCACCGTCGTCGGCATCGGCGACATGTCCGGCGACGTCTTCGGCAACGGCATGCTGCTGTCGCACCAGATCCGCCTGCTCGCCGCGTTCGATCATCGCCACGTCTTCATCGACCCGAATCCCGATCCGGAAGTCTCGTTCAAGGAGCGCGAGCGGCTGTTCGCGCTGCCGCGGTCGAGCTGGGACGATTACGACAAGGCGCTGATCTCCGCCGGCGGCGGGGTCTGGCCGCGCTCGGCCAAGCTGATCAAGCTGTCGGCGGAGGCACAGCAGGCGCTGGGCATCGACAAGGCCAGCCTGACACCCAATGAAGTGCTGCGCGCGATCCTCAAGGCGCCGGTCGATCTGCTGTGGAATGGCGGCATCGGCACCTACGTCAAGAGCGCGACCCAGTCGCATCAGGACTGCGGCGACCGCGCCAATGACGCGATCCGCGTCAACGGCAAGGAGCTGCGCTGCAAGGTGGTCGGCGAGGGCGGCAACCTCGGTTTCACGCAGCTCGGCCGCGTCGAGGCGGCGCTCGCCGGCGTGCGCCTGAACACGGACTTCATCGACAACGCCGGCGGCGTGCACAGCTCCGACCGCGAGGTCAACATCAAGATCCCGCTCAACCAGCTGCTGCGCGAAGGCACGCTCACGCGCGCGGTGCGCGACCCGTTCCTCGCGCAGATGACGGACGATCTGGCTGCTGCCGTGCTGCGCGACAACTACGTGCAGTCCCTGGCGGTGTCGCTGCTCGAACGCGACGCGCCGGCGCGGCTGGACGAGCACGCCAACCTGATGCGCATCCTCGAACGCGATGGACTGCTGTCGCGCGCCGTCGAGTTCCTGCCGGACGACGAGGGCCTCAAGGAGCGGCGCGCGGCAGGACGTGGCCTGACGCGGCCGGAACTGTCGGTGCTGGTGTCGTACAGCAAGATCTCGCTGTTCGACGCGATCGTGCAGTCCGGCGTCCCGGACGATCCCTTCTTCGACCGCGACCTGCTCTCGTACTTCCCGCCGGCGATGGTCGAGCGCTACCGCGACATTCTCCTCAAGCACCGCCTGCGCCGCGAGATCATCGCGACGATCCTGTCGAACGCGGTGGTCAACCGCATGGGCTGTTCGTTCGCGCATCGCTTTGCGGAGGACCATGGCGCCGACCGTGCGGAGGTCGTCAAGGCCTACGCGATGGCGCACGAGATCTTTGGCGGTGACCGTTACTGGCTGCCGATCCAGGCACTGGACGGCCAGGTGCCCGCGGCGGTGCAGCTCAAGCTGTTCGGCCGTGCGATCGGCCTGATGAAGCACGTCACCACCTGGCTGCTCGACTACCGCTGGAGCGCGCGGCCGATCGGCGAGGCCGTCGCCGCCTTCCACGCCGGCATCGGCGAGCTGTCGAACCTGATGCCGGAGGTGCTGCCGGGCGGCTATCGCGCCGACTGGGACAAGGCGGTGGCCGGCATGCAGGCGGACGGCGTCCCGGATGCACTGGCGCAGCAACTCGCCAATACCATGGTGCTCGGCAGCGCGCCGGACATCGTCGAGCTGGCGCAGCAGGCGGGTGTGCCGCTGGCCGAGGCCGCCGGCGTGTACTTCCAGATCGGCGACCGGCTGCGCATCCTGTGGCTGCTGTCGTCGATCATCGGTTTCACCGTCAGCAGCAAGTGGCAGGCGCTGGCCCGCTCGAATCTGCGTGAAGACACCTACCGCCTGCACCGGCGCCTGGCGGGCCGCATCCTCAGGCAGCCTGGGCCATCGCCGCAGGCGCGCATCGAGGCCTGGGAGAAGGCCAACGAGGCGCTGGTCCGATTCGGCATGCATCGCCTGCAGGAACTGCAGGCGCTGGGCGCACACGACTTCATGACGCTGGCGGTGGGCGTGCGCGAGCTGCGCAAGCTGCGGCAGCTGTGAAGACGATGCCGGCGGCGCTTGCGCCGCTGGCGACTGCCCCGATCAGGTCAGCGGCTGCGGCAGCGCAGCGAGGATCGCGTCGTTGGCTTCGTTGATCAGGCGCCGGTGCACTTCCCCGGCGATGCAGCGACGCGTCGGCTCGTCGAGTTCGGCGCGCAGCATGCCGAGGAAATGGGGCTCGGCGACCAGGAAGATCTTCGTCACCGGATGGGCGGCACGCAGCTCGGACAGGCGCCGGCCGAGGCGTTGCGCGAACTTCCGGGCCTCGTGCTCGGTCGGCTCGCCCTTCTGCGTCGGCGCGCTCTGCCGGTAGCCGGGACCGATACTGGTGCCGGGCGCGTCGCTGACCAGCTCGTGGTTGCGCAGCCGGCCTTCCGGGTGCTCGAAGGACTCGGCCTGCTGCACGCTCAGGCCGCCGGGCAAGGCCTGCAGCAGACGGGCCTGGCTGCGGTCCGCGACCAGCACCCAGACTGCGGCAACCGCCTGGGCGTTTTGTTGTGGTGTGCGCATGAAAAATCCCTCGAAACCGGCAGTGGGAGAACGGTGCCGGCATTGTCCGAAGCATGCCGGATGGCCGTCATTGATCTGCATCAGGCCGGTGCCGTGCTGCTGCATGTGCCGCGCAGCGCGGGTGCGGGAGCCGCCGCGAAGGACGCCGCCCCGGACGGTCAGGGGAGGTGCGGTCTCGCCAGATATTCGCGCGACTGCATCTCGGTGAGCCGTGACTGCGCGCGGCGGCGACACGGTGCCGCGCAGCGCGGGTGCGGGAGCCGCCGCGAAGGACGCCGCCCCGGACGGTCAGGGGAGGTGCGGTCTCGCCAGATATTCGCGCGACTGCATCTCG